>CAZILR010000041.1:0-16069 GCA_964539995.1 uncultured Planctomyces sp. | reverse complement strand
AATCTTCCAAGAAGGTGAGAACATGTTGAGCTTGTCCGGCCAAGTGGCCGTTGTGACGGGAGCGAATCAGGGGATCGGCAAAGGGATCGCGCGAGCGCTGGCGAAGGCCGGCTGTCGCTTGGCGATTTGTGCTCGCAATGCGGCAAAGCTGACGGCGACGGCCGACGAGTTGCGAAGCGAGGGAGCGGAAGTCCTTGCTTTGCCGACCGACGTCTCGAAAGAGGCGGACGTCGTCGCGTTCTTCGCGGCGATCGACCAGCAGTACGGCCAGGTCGATGTACTCGTCAACAACGCTGGAGCGTTCGACGGCGGGCCGCTCGATGAATTGACGATGGACGCTTGGAACAACGTGGTCGGCGCGTGTCTCACCGGTTCATTCTTGTGCAGCCGCGAAGCGTTCAAGCGGATGAAGCCACGACGCAGTGGCCGCGTCCTGAACGTCGGATCGATCTCCGCTCAGCGACCGCGAGCCGGCGGTGTCCCCTATGCCGCCGCGAAGTTCGGAACGTGGGGGTTGACTCAAGCCGCCGCGATCGACGGCCGCGACTTCGGCATCACGGTCAGTTGCCTGCATCCCGGCAACGTCGCCGTCGAACGCCGTGTCGATAGCGGTCTCAAAAGCGACGACGAACCGATGATGAGCATCGAGACCATCGCCAACGCGGCGCTGGCCATGCTCACGGTTCCACCCGACGTGAACTTCCTCGAAGCCATCGTGCTGCCACGCAACCAGGAGTATCTCGCTCGCGGATGAGCCGCAGGGCTGGCGATCGCAAAGGTAGGGTGGGACCAGCGCAGCGCCGGCCCACCGCAATTGTCGAAAAATGGCGGGCGGCGCTGCGCTGGTCCAGCCCTACATCTTCCGCCGAGCAACTGGCTCGCCGGTCGTGTCCAACCTTCAAACGCGATAGCCGACCACGAGACTCGTCGATACTATGCTGCCCGTTGGATGGCTCGCCAATTCATACGAGGAGCTTCCGCCAATGACACGGCATCGCGGCCTCAAACTCACCCGAAGCGCAAGCGAGGGATCGCAGCCGTGTCGCCGACCTTGCCTTCGCCTCGGATTGGTTTGGCTGGCGGCTTGCGTGATCGCTCTCGCGGGGAGTGCTGCGGGTAAGGCGGCTGACTCGGCGCAACTGCTCACTCTCTTCCGCACCGGTCAATACGCCGAGTGCGTCGAAGCGTCAGCCAAGGCGATCAGCGAGAGCGAGTTCAACGAAAACTATCGGCTGCTCAAGCTCCGTTCGGAATTGGAGCTTGGCCGCTACGCCGATGCGGCCGAGACGCTCGACGCCGCGCTCAAGAAATTCAGCAGCAGCATTGAGCTCCGTTGGTACGGCCGAGACGTGGCTCGCTTCAACGGCCAACCGGAGAGGGTCGCGGCGTTCGAGGATGAGATCGCAAAGCTCGTGCAGCAGACTCCGTGGCGGTACAGCGACGCGGCCAGCCGGCTGATCGTCGGGCGGTTCGTGCTCAGTCAAGGGACCGATCCGAAGAAGGTGCTCGAAGGCGCGTACAACGTCGTCAAGAAGTTCCAGCCAACGTACGCACCGGCATTCGTCGCGTGTGGCGAGTTGGCTCTGGAGAAGAACGACTTCGCCCTCGCGGCTCAGAACTTCGAGCAAGCGGCGAAGCTCGATGCAGTCGATGCCGATGCACATTTCGGAGTGGCTCAGGCGTTCGCACCGAGCGATCCAGAGAAGGCGAACGCAGCGATCAAGGCGACGCTCGAGCGGAATCCGAATCATATCGGCTGCCTGTTGTTCATCGCCGATGAGCACATCGACGCCGAGCGCTACGACGAGGCCGAGACTGTGCTGACTCAGGTCGAAGCGATCAACCCGGTGCATCCGAAGGCGGCGGCCTATCGAGCGGTGCTGGCCCATCTTCGCAATCAGCCGGAGAGTGAAAAGCAGTATCGCGGCACGGGGCTTAAACATTGGCCGACGAATCCGGAAGTCGATCACGTTCTCGGCAAGAAGCTGTCGCAAAAATATCGCTTCGCCGAAGGGGCCGAGCATCAGCGGCAAGCGTTACAGTTCGACGCGAAGTTCCTGCCGGCCAAGATTCAGTTGGCGTCGGATCTGCTGAGACTCGGCCAAGAAAACGAAGGCTGGAAGCTGGCCAACGAAGTCTATGAAACCGACGGCTACAACATCTTCGCGCACAACCTCGTCACGTTGCAGGAGAGCATCGCGAAGTTCCGCACGCTGGAGGAAGACGGCATTGTCGTCCGCATGGACGTTCGCGAGGCGGACATCTACGGCCGCCGAGTGCTCGACTTGTTGAAGCGCGCGAAGCAGCAGATCGCCACGAAGTACGACGTGACGCTTCCTGCTCCGATCATCGTCGAGATGTTTCCAAAACAAGAGGACTTCGCGATCCGCACATTCGGACTGCCGGGTGGAGCGGGATTCCTCGGCGTCTGTTTCGGCACGGTCATCACAGCCAACAGTCCTGCGTCGCAGGACAAGAACCCGACCTGTTGGGAGGCGACGCTGTGGCACGAGTTCTGTCACGTTGTGACGCTCAACAAGACGCACAACAAAATGCCGCGCTGGCTCAGCGAAGGAATCTCCGTTTTCGAGGAGCGTCAAGCCGACCCGACGTGGGGCCAGACGATCAATCCGCTGTACCGCAAGATGCTGCTCGGCGACGAACTCACGCCCGTTAGCGAACTCAGCGGCGCGTTCCTGCATCCAAAGAGCGGGTTGCATTTGCAGTTCGCCTACTTTGAGTCGTCGCTGGTCGTCGAATATCTCGTCGAGAAACATGGCCTCGACACGCTGCAAAAGATGCTCGTCGATCTCGGCAATGGCCTGACGATCAACGACACACTGGCTCGGCACACGGGATCGCTCGATGACCTGGATTTGAAGTTTGCCGAATACGCTCGCAATCACGCGATCACGATGGCTCCCGACGCCGATTGGACGGAACCCGAATTGCCGAAACGAGCGAATGCGGAATTGCTCGCGGCGTATTTGAAAGAGCACCCGAAGAACTACGCAGTGTTGCAACGTCAGGCCAAGCAGTTGATTGCCGAGAAAAAGTTTGCCGAGGCGAAACAGCCGCTCGAAACGATGCGTCGGCTGTATCCGCTCGACGCCAGCGGCGACGGGCATCACGTTTTGCTCGCCCGCGTGCATCGCGAATTGAAAGAGACTCCGCAAGAGCGGGCCGTGCTCGAAAGTCTCGCGAAGCTGACCGACGACAGCGTGGACTTGTTCGCTCGGCTGGTCGAGTTGGCTTCGCAAGCGGACGAATGGGAGGCGACTCGTCAACTCGCCCAACGCTGGCTGGCGGTCAGCCCACTGCAACCGGCTCCGCACCGCATCGCTGCCGAGGCCGCCGAGAAATTGAACGACGAACCACTCGCGATCGACAGCTATCGCGCGTTGTTACTGCTCAATCCCGTGGATGTTGCCGATCTGCACCTGAAGCTGGCGACGGCCTTGCAGCGCAGCGGTGACTTGCCTTCTGCAAAGCGACACGCGCTGTTGGCGTTGGAGGAAGCTCCGCGTTTCCGAGCGGCTCACAAACGGCTGCTGGAGATCATTCAGGCGAGTGAATCGGCCGCCTCTGCGCGGAAGAAGGTTGAAACTACGGAATCGAAGAAGTTGGAAGCGGGATCCAAATGAAATGGGAGACGTGATGAAACTAACCCGTAGCGCCAGCGAGGGCGAGCGCTCCAGAACGCTCCGAATCCAGAGTCGCTCGAAACGCTCGCCCTCGCTGGCGCTTCGGGTTAGTTTTTTGGCGATCCTGCTCGTCGCCGGCGTTGCATTCGCCCAGCGGTCTCCGTTCATGCGACGTGAATTTCGACCAGAGCTGGTCGATCGGAACGGCGTCCCCGAATGGAAGAACGATGAACGCTTCAAATCCGACGTCTTCACGTTCGTCCGTATCCGGTACTCGTCTTACAACGGGGGACGAGGTGGCAGTTGGGCGACGGACTATCCCGACAGCGATCTCAACTTCTCGTATCGTCTCCACGAATTGACTTCGCTCGAAACCGATCCGAACGGAAAGATTCTCGAACTGACCGACGAGGCGTTGTTCGATTACCCGTGGATTTACGTCATCGAGCCTGGGCGAATGAGTCTGACCGAAGCCGAGGTCTTGGGCCTGCGAAAGTATCTGCTCAACGGCGGCTTCATGATGGTCGATGACTTCTGGGGCGAGTACGAATGGCAGAATTTCTACGAGAACATCAAGCGTGTCTTCCCCGACCGCGAGCCGATTGAGCTGCCGCTCGAACACGAGATTTTTCACTGCGTCTATGACCTGAAGAAGAAGCCGCAAGTCCCCAGCATTCATGCGTGGCAGGCCGGCTACACGGCCGAACGCCCGGACGCTCAGGAGCCGCATTACCGAGCGATCTTCGACGACAAGGGGCGCATGATGGCCATCATTTGCCACAACACCGATCTCGGCGACGGCTGGGAACGCGAAGGGGAAGACCCGCGTTACTTCAAGGAAATGGCCGAGCCGTGGTCGTACCCAATGGGCATCAACATCGTGACCTATGCCATGACACACTGAGATGGCCAGCGTCGTAGACCGGACGGTGTGCGTCCGGCATCGAGTTTCGTGGGATGCGCACGGAAGATGTTGAAAGCTGTAGTTAGGAGACCCGCACCGAGCATGTGTTGTGGCGGAAGACCGAGGACTGACGCCCATCGGTCGTCAGCGGTGAGAGGCTTGCGGCGGGGAATTCAGCGCGAATGCAGTTCGTCGAGACGATGCTTCGATTCCGTTCCAATGGAACGATCTCCTGCGATTCAGCCCAAAAAGGGACGATCCCTGGTCAGCAGCCTGGTGACGGAAACCATCTGAGTTCGTAGCCTCAACGGGGCGGCACTCAAATCGTCCAAGATGAGTACCCGAACCGGCTCGCGGAGACGGCGTTCATCACGGCACGGCGTCGCTGCCCAATGCCGCGGTGGTCGGCTTGAGCCGCGAAGTCGTTGAGCTGGGCTTCGACTTCAGTGAGGGCGGCGTCGGCGGTGGCTTGTTCGCGGAGGTTGGCAACGATTCACGTTCCGCAGATGATCGCGGTGCTTGAGCCGTTCCTAGCCAAACACAACACTGTGTGAGTCCTTCGTCTCCAACGGATGCCTGAAATAACGGCCGAGGGCGGCCATCCTACGCGAGACGCCCGTCAATGACCTCGGTGGTCCCAACAGTCGGTTTCCCGAAAACGATCGGAGTCAGCATGCACATTGCCGAGTTGATCGAGACGCGGTTTCGAGTCATTTTCGTTTGGTCGATCGTCGGGATCCTGGTTCTGACCGGGATCGTGTTCAAGGCGTTCGGTGGAGCGTGGGCGCTGGGGCCTTGGGTTGTGCTGGGGCCGATTGTTGTGCTCGGTCTGTGGGACATGACTCAGAAGAAGCAGGCGATTCGGCGGAACTTTCCGGTGTTGGGACGGATGCGGTACTTGTTGGAGCTGGTGCGGCCGGAGATTTATCAGTACTTCGTCGAGAGCGACAAAGAGGGAGTGCCGTTCGATCGGGAGCATCGATCGCTGGTTTATCAGCGAGCCAAGAATGCTCGCGACACGACTCCGTTTGGCACCAAGATCGACGTGTACGCTCCGGGTTATGAATGGGTGAATCACTCGCTGATGGCCAAACATGTGGACGCCAGCAACATGCGAGTCACGGTCGGTGGTCCCGACTGCAAGCAGCCGTACTCGTGCAGCTTGCTGAATATCTCGGCGATGAGTTTCGGGTCGCTCAGCATGAACGCGATTCTGGCCTTCAGTCGCGGAGCCAAGCTCGGCGGGTTCGCTCACAACACGGGTGAAGGAGGGCTAAGCCCGTATCACCTGCAAGGTGGCGGCGATCTAATTTGGCAGATCGGCACGGGCTACTTCAGTTGTCGTGACGAGCATGGGAATTTTTCGCCAACCAAGTTCGCCGAGAGGTCCGTGCTTCCGAACGTGAAGATGATCGAGATCAAGCTCTCGCAGGGAGCGAAGCCAGGCCACGGCGGCATCCTGCCGGCCGCGAAGGTGACGGCGGAGATCGCGGAGATTCGCGGTGTCCCGATGGGAAAAGATGTGCTGTCGCCGCCGACACACTCCGCGTTCTCGACGCCGATCGGATTGCTGGAATTCGTCAAGCAGTTGCGTGATCTCAGTGGTGGCAAGCCGATCGGGTTCAAACTGTGTGTCGGCCGGCGGCGCGAGTTCCTCGCCATCTGCAAGGCGATGGTGCAGACCGGGATCACTCCCGACTTCATCACGGTGGATGGCGGCGAAGGGGGAACCGGTGCGGCTCCTCTGGAGTTCTCGAACCATATCGGTGCGCCGTTGATCGAGGGGCTGATCTTCGTCCACAACGCACTCGTGGGCTATTCGCTGCGGAGCAAGATCAGAATTCTGGCGAGCGGCAAAGTCGCTTCGGGCTTCGCCATGTTGAAGCGTCTGGCCATCGGTGCCGACGTCATCATGAGTGCTCGAGCCATGATGATGTCCATCGGTTGCATCCAAGCTCTGAAGTGCAACAGCAACCATTGCCCGGTCGGAGTCGCGACTCAGGACAAGCACCTGATGGCCGGACTCGACCCCACCGATAAGTCCGTCCGCGTGGCAAGCTTTCAGAAGCAGACAGTCCACAGTCTGGCGGAGATGCTGGGTGCGTTGGGACTCGATTCCGCTCAAGAGCTTCGCCCGTGGCACCTGATGCATCGCCTCTCCGCGAACGAAACGAAGCACTACGGCGAGCTGTACCACTTCCTCCGCGACGGCGAGCTGCTGCAAGATCCCTTGCCGATTGATTACGCCCGCGCCTGTCATTCGGCCTCGGCAGAGACATTCGGCCATGTCGAATGAGCCGGCCGAAAATCGCCGCAGGCATCGCTGAGCCACGTCTTTTGATGAGAATCTCAGAACTTGCGACCACCATTTCGATGAGCGACGAATTGTGTTCAAATTGCTAGGGACTGCTCACAGAAGGAGCCCCAATGGCGATCGAACTGGAATGCAGCATCTGTGGCCAAGAGCATCGTTTTCGAGACGAGCACGCCGGGCGAAAAACCCGGTGCAAGGAATGCACCGCTCGAATCGACATTCCGCGCGAAGGATTGGGAGGCATTCTCGACGGCACGACGCCGGTCTTCACTCCGCCAGTGATCCTGGTGGGATGCTTCCTGCTTGCGGCTTTGCTGTTGGTCACTGTTTGGGAGCTGGCCGGGTCATCGCGTCCTTCGACGGTGCCAACTCAAACTGTCGCACGCTCAGCGCCGTTGCCAACTTTGCCTCCCACGACGAACGCTGCGCCGAACTTGCCAGTTCACACAACGCAGACGCAACTCCCCTCAGTCACGTCTGCCTTTCCAGCGAATCCCGCTCCGACTGCTTCCGCGATTGACGGCAACCGCCCGCCCTCACCGCCCTCTAACCTGATGACGCCTGCCGCTGGCAATCCCGTCGGACGGTCACAGCTTGCTCGGCCTGGATCGGTTTCTACGGATGAAAAGGCACGAATTCTGCGCGTGTACGAAGCGAGACGGATTCCGCTGGTGACGTTTGAAACTTCAGCCGATCAACCCATCCGAATCCAGAACATTGCTCCCACTTGGGCGGAACCCGGTCAAACCATCACTTTGCGAGGCACAGGACTGGCGAAAGCGACTCGCGTCTTGGCCATCGACAGCGTTCGCTTCCGTGAGTACGAGCTGACGCATCGCCCGATCTCGGATTCAGAGCTTGTCATCAGTGCTCCACCGGATTGTGAGCGGCGATCGGAATGCGTATTCGTGTTCGAGATCCACACTCCCGATGGAGTGGCCGTCACGTTTCCCAAAGAGCTGGCGGATGTGTCCGACACGGTCTTGGAAGATTTTGCGATCATTCGTCGCCGGCAGATTCCCGTGGCCAGTGTCGCATTTGCACTCGTGGATGAACTCGGAGGCATTCAAACGGTGAACACGACTCGAATCTATTTGCTGAAGCCGACGCAGCCACAAACCTTTCGTGGTGTCGCCAGCAAGTTGTTCCGAACGGATCAGTCCGAAGTCGGCCCACCATCTGGTGCCGCGCTCGAAGTGGTCAAGGTCCCGGCAATCTTTCCGTGCCACGTCGATCAGATGTTTGTTGGACCGCAGTGTCGGATCCGACGACTCTTGTTCCATTGAGAAAGATCGCTCATGAGCCGAGCCTCCAAGCCATCGAAACGATCCGATGACATCGAGCGTGCGCCGATCAGTGAGGCGCTGCGAACGCAGGTGCTGGGCACGGTCACGGGGCGGATCAAACCCGTGCCGACCACTGGCTCGTACCGTGCGGGAATGGTCTTGGCCGCCATCGTGCTGTTGGTCTTGGTGGGCGTGTATTTGGCGTTGGTCGGGACGATTGTGGGAGCGTCTGTCCTACACGCGATTCACAACACGGGTGTCGTGACGACGGCCTCCGGCGGCAAGCGGACGCTCGGGGCGATCCTCATTTATGGACTGGGCCTGGTGATTGGCCCGATCGTCGCGCTGTTTTTGATCAAGCCTCTGTTTGCTCGCAGAGCGCTGCATGGGAAGCCGCGAAATCTCAAACGCGACGCGGAACCGTTGCTGTTTGAGTACGTTGACAAGGTGTGTGATGCCGTGGGGGCTCCGCGCCCACATGCCATTCGTCTGGAGGTCGATGCCAACGCGGCGGCCTCCTTTGAAAGTGGGTTGCTCGGCGTGTTCGGGTCCAGTCGTTTGGTCCTGATCATCGGTCTGCCGCTGGTGGCGGGATTGACGCTGCGGCAATTCACGGGAGTCCTGGCTCACGAATTTGGGCACTTCTCGCAAGGAGCCGCGATGCGGATGGGATTTCTCATCCGCACAATTCTGATGTGGTTCGCTCGCGTCGTGTACGAGCGAGATGCCTGGGACTACTGGCTGGAGCAATTGAGTTCCGGTGCGGACGCTCGGTTCAAAGTTCTGATCTGGACTCTGCAATTGACGATCTGGCTCAGTCGTCGAGTGCTCTGGTGTCTCATGCACGTCGGTCACGCTGTTAGTTGTCTGGTGTCTCGCCAGCAGGAGTTCGATGCCGACTTGCACGAATCTCGATTGGTCGGCTGGCCAGTGGTCGGCAGCACGCTGCGAAGAGTGACGGAATTGAGCGTCGCGTATTCGATGGCGATGGATGACCTGCACAAGTTTTGGCAGGAGGAACAGCTCCCCGACGACCTGCCCCGGCTGATTGCCTCCAACGTGCGACAGATCACGCCGGCCATGCAAGAGCGGTTGAAGAAGATGACCAAGGCGGCGAAGACCGGCTGGTTCGACACACATCCCAGCGACCGCGATCGCGTGCGATCGGCCAAGGCGGAAGGGTCCACAGGCCAATTTCTTCTGAACGGTCTGACTGAAGAGACGCCCGCATCGGTGCTGTTCGGCAACTTTGGGCCGCTTTGCAGAGTGGTATCGACTCAGTTCTACAAGCAGGTTCTCGGAGAACGCTTCGAGGAAAGCTCGGTTCAATCGGTCGAGAAGTTGATTGAACTCCGGGACGCGGAGGCTGCCGCCGCGAAATCACTCGCCCGATATTTTCAGGTTCGCGTCCCGTTGTTCGCGCCGCTGCCGTTGGGGGATTCCGCCGGGAGCACTCCCGAATCTCCCAAAGAAACCGCATCGATGCTGAAAGAGTCGCGAGTCAAAATGCTCGAGATCGTAGAGCGTTACAAGACGCTCTGCCGACGCATGGAGCGAGCGGAGTCGTCGGCCTTCGAGTCCGCAGGCGCATTGGCTCTTTTGGAAGCAGGCTGCCGATTCAAACCGGCGAAATTCGGACTGCGGCATGCAACGGAAGAAGCGGCTACAGACCGACAAGACAACGCACAGCTCGCGGTGGAAGCTTTGGCCACCAAGATGCTGCCATTTGAAACGTCCGCCGGAGATCGGTTGTCGCTGGCCTTGCAGTTGTTGCGAGTTCCCAAAGTTCAGGAACGCATCGAAAACGGAACGACCCTCGCATCGGAAATCGCGAGACTCTTGCCGCTCTCCCGACTCGTCAGTCGGCAAGTGACCGATTTGCCCGCGTTCCGCGCGGCATACCACCGGTTCTTTCTGTTGCTCAGCGGCTTGCAAGAATTGTCTCGCAATGAACAGCCCCGCAAGGCTCACATTGACGGCCTGATTCGTTGTGTCGAGGAACTGTGTCATCGACTGAAGGTCATGAAGAAGGCCCTCGGCAGGCATCCTTATCCGTTCGAGCACGCACGGGACGACATCACGCTCGACGAATTCCTGGTTCCCATGATTCCCGATCCAGAAGACCAAGATGGGTGGGGACCGGTCTTCGATTCAACGACGGAACTCTTCGAGCGCCTGGTCGGCCTGCAACTCCGGCTGTTCGCGCGACTCGCTTTCGCCGCCGAGAAAGTCGAATCCGCGCTCGGACTCCCGGAACTCCCCGAGCCAATTCTCGACGAACCCGATGAAGAGGTCGCCGACGATGAGGAGTAGTCACGTTCTCACCCTCTGAACAAGTCGGACAAATCCGCCGAGCCCTGAAACGCTCGCTCTGGCCGACGCTTCGGGTTAGTGTGCCGGGAATGTCATCCACGCTCCGTCTTGCACATCGAAGGAGAGTTCCGATGTTGTTGCGCTGGCTGTTCGCGGCTCTGCTTGTTTTCGGCATGAATCGATTCGCTCAGTCCGAGGAGCCGACCGCGCGCGTCATTTCGTTTCATGGTTATTCCAAGGCCATCGAACTGAAACGTGGGACCGCGAAAGCAATCCTGTGTCCGCAAGCGGGCGGTCGAGTCCTGGAATTCTCGGTCGATGGTCGGGATGCCATGTTCCTCGACGAACAGGAGAAGAACTGGCAACCGGACAAGCCGGGGCCGATCACGGCCGGACGGTTCGATTATGGGCCGGAGTTGACGGTGATTCCGCATCCGAAGATTTGGTCGGGCGAATGGACTGGCGAGATCACCGGCACTCACTCGGCGAAGCTCACCAGTCCGCGCGAAGAAGCGGCAGGGATACAGCTCGTGCGCGAGTTCAGCTTGGTCGAGCGGAACAACTCCGTGCGTCTGTCGTGTCAGCAGACGATGGTCAACATCTCAAAGGAGGTCCGCGAAGTCTGTCATTGGGGCCGCTCGTTCTCGCCCGGCGGAGGCATTTGTTTAATCCCGCTGGGTGATCGTCCGAGCCGCTTCCCCAGCAAGTACGCGATGTACGAGGAGAGCGCGATCATCAACGTCCGCAACACCGATGAGAAGATTCGCGAGCGAGACGGCTTTCTGGAAATCCTCGCGCCGCCGCGCAAGCCGAAGCTCGGATTCGATTCGCAGGCCGGCTGGTTGGGCTATCTGATGCCGAACAACACGCTGTTTGTGAAACGGTTCACGACGTATCCCGATCGCATTTACAACGAAGCCGCCGGTCTCACGCTGTCGGTGTGGTATCCGACTGGCCCGCGCATCGAACTGGAACCGATCGGCCCACGCGAACGGCTCGCAGCCGGAGAGTCTGCCGCGTTCACCGAAGATTGGTGGTTGCTGAAGTTCCCGTTCCCGAAGGACGGAGAGCAGATCGATCTGAAAGAACTCAGCGAGCGGGTGACACAGCAAACAAACAACTGATACGGTTTCCGACAAATGACTGCGCGGCCCACTCATGAGGTTCGGAAGTGCAAAACACGCCCCGAACCGGGCGCTAGCGCGTTCCGGCTGATATGACATACGAGCGCAGTTTTTCTTGTGGTTCGTATGACACGGAGGAGTCGAGAGATGTCACGAATGAAACGAATCCCAAGCGTCGCCGCGTTCGCCAGAATGCGGGGCTGCCGAGCAGTCACCCACGCTCTGGCTGGCTTGTTGAATTTTATCCCACTGGGCTTGTCCCAGTGGCTCGCGGGTCTCTGCACCACACGAGTTCGCCGAAGAATCTCTGTAGTGCAGAGACCCGCGAGCCACCGTGGCAAGCCCGGTGGGGGACTTTTTCAATACAGTCTGGCGAACGTGGCTACGGTGCTGCTTTTCTCAATCGCTGCGATCGCACAAGAGTCAAAGCCGAGCGGGCCAATCCTGAAGACGAAGCTCGGCGACGTCGAAATCCTACCAGCGGATAATCCCTGGAATCAGGACATCTCGAAGCTGAAGGTCCACTCGCGATCGTCAGCGTGGATCGCCTCAATGGGTGCGGACAAGCCGTTGTTCCCATGCTTCGGAGCGGATTATCAAGGTGCTCCGAACGGCATTCCGTATGTCGTCGTCGAGGGGAACGCTCCGAAACAGTTCGTCGAATTTGAGTACCCTGACGAGAGCGAGAAGGGGCCGTACCCGATCCCGAGGAATCCGCCCATCGAAGGTGGGCCGAACGCTCCGCAGGACAGCGACCGGCACATCCTGATGATCGATGCTCAGAACAAAAAGTTGTACGAGCTGTTTCACGTCCTTCCAGCCGGGTCGGGAAAGTGGAAGGCCGGCAGTGGCGCGATTTTCGACCTGACGTCCAACAAGCTGCGGCCGCTCGGTTGGACGTCAGCCGATGCGGCGGGACTGCCGATCTTTCCGGGACTGGCTCGTTACGACGAGACCGTCGAGCAAGGCGAGATTCGGCACGCATTGCGGTTCACGGTGCGGAAAACTCAGCGAGCGTACATCTTGCCGGCGACGCATTTCGCCAGCCGCTCGAAGGACGCGAACCTTCCGCCGATGGGACTGCGAGTGCGGCTGAAAGCGGACTACGACATCAGCAAGTTCCCGAAGTCGGCGCAGGTGATTCTGACGTGTCTGAAGAAGTACGGCATGTTATTGGCCGACAACGGCAGCGATTGGTTCATCACCGGCACTCCAGACAATCGTTGGATCGACGATGAACTGCACACGCTCAAGCGAGTCAAAGGTCGCGATCTCGAATGCGTGGACACTGGCGAACTGCGGTACGAGTAGGCTTGGCCGCGCCGAAGCACTCGTCGTTGCTCATTGCACCGTGAAGTTCAGCCTTGTGATGGCAGTCTTCTTGCCGAGTTGATCTTCGACTCGCAGTTGCAGCGTGTGCGGACCGGGGTTGCAGCTTTGAGGAATTGTGAACTCGTAGCTGTGGTAGTAGTCGCGTCGCTGATTGCGGCAGCGGTCTTCGGAGGGGGACAGCGGCAAGCTCTCGACGAGACGCCCCGTGGGGCCGCCTTCGAGCACCTCCAACGTGGACTTCATCAGCGTGCGGAATTGGCCGTCGGGGGTCGGTTCACTTTTGAAGTCCGCGACCTCGGCGTACAGCAACACGGGTTGGCCGGCAGTGAACTCATCGCGTTTGAACCGTTGGTAGTTGCCGTAACCGGAAATCTTGTGGCAGAAGGCGACGTTGTGCAGTTCCAGCCGAGCCTTCTCTTGCAGTCTCGTGGCGGCGATTCGCAGTTGATTGATCGTCTGGGTCGCACGCTCCGAGCTGTCGGGCATCCCTTGCGTATCGAAGTAGTTGGCGAGGCCCCACAACATCTGCTGCCAGAATTCCTGATCGGCTGAGTCAACGCCGGGGATCGGCTGTAAGGCGCGATCGGTCTGTCCGGCAATGAGGTTCAGCAACCGTAATTGGACATGCTTTCGCAGATAAAGTTGGCGGCTGACGTCGTTATCTCCCGGAATCACCGCGGCCGCCTCGACGGTGGTCTGCGTGATAAGCCGCTCCAATTCTGGCGACGTAACGAACGGGGTAATCGCCAACGGTGCGCCCTCCGGCGCACCAAAGTTGAGTGGCAGGTTTCCTGTGGTTTCTGGTGATTGCGGAAGGAATGCGGTCGATGAGAAATTGTTCGAGCTAGGTTGTTCGGCATTCACTCGCTGCACGTTGGGTGGTGCGGAGGCGGAAAGAGGATTTGGAGTCGTGTTCCAATTCCCCGGTGCGCGCGGCCAGAGTTCGGGACTGTTCGGAGCGTTGATCGTGTCGCTCCTCACGCTTTGAGAGGAGGCTTCCGGCCACGGTTGTGGCTGCGCGATGCCCTGAGCCGCCGGTGGCGATCCAGCAGGATTGTCATTCGGCAAGTCCCCGTTGAAACGTGGCTGTTCGGTCCTCGGCAGAGACGGTGTCTGATTGCTGGGCAATGTCGGAATGAGCGAGTCCTTCGTTGTCGGATTGCCAGCGTCGTGGTTGTTCGTCAAACCGCGAAAGCGTTCCCAGGGATTTGGAGTGCCCGCCGCGCCAGCGGCACTGCGCCGTTGTCCTGCGGTCAGTTCGATGTCGGAGGAGTTCTCGCGAGCGAGCGTTTCATGGTTCGCCAACACGATGGAACCTTGATCGGAGAAACGGTTGTTGGGAATGGGGTCCGAGTTCGATGCAATCTCACGAGCGTTAGGTGGCACGACGAATGTGCCAGGCGGAGGCGACGATCGACGGTTCGGTGATGGTGCTTCAACCACCGAACCCGAGGTTGGCTCGTTGCCGTCCAGTGGCGACACGTCGGCATCAAGTCGTCCGGAAATCGCTGCGGCCACTGGATCGCGATCTGGACGAGACCCGACAGCGAGGTCTCGGTTCCAGTTGGCATCCGTCATGAAACTGGCAGTGTCTTCATCCGCGAGGTCGGAATGTTCCTCGGTTCGCGACTCGTCAGTAGGCGGCTTGATTTGTCGGGCGAACAATCCGCGAGATGGCAGTTGTGCGCAGCCGAAGACTCCGCACAAACACAACAGTCCCGCAATGGTCCACCGACCAGCACCCTTCATGGCACATCCTTGGCCCTGACGCACAGCTACGATCTCGCGTGAAAACCGCGATCCAGAGAATGGGGCGGGACGGTATTGCGTTCCGTCTGGTCGCCTCAAGACCAGCTTATTGCAGGCGAGTGAGGGGTCGCCGAGCTTGTCAGTCAGCGGGGAGACTCGCTGGAGTTGAACTCTGGCAAACTCGGCGACGATGGCAAACGGGGTTAGATGCCCGGAATGTCGAGCTTTTCGTTAGCGGCAATCTGGCGGAGCTTCTTCAAGCCACGAGCCTCCAACTGGCGAGCACGCTCTTTGGTTACCCCGAAGCGATGGCCGACCTCTTCCAAAGTCTTCGGCTCGTCGCCGGAACGGAGTCCGAATCGGAGCAGCAGGATTTCTCGCTCGCGCGGGTCCAGCCGATCCAGGATCCGCATCAGGATGTCGTGCTGCGTCTGATTCTCACGCTCCGCTTGGAACTGATCGCCTCGTTTGTCGGAAGACAACTGGAAGACTTCGTCCGCGCCGGTCTTGAAGCGATCGAGCAATGTGTGCTCGGCCGGGATCGACCGTGCGAAGTTCTTCATGATCGCCCACGAGGCGTAGGTCGAGAACTTGTTGCCTCGGCTGAAGTCGAACTTCTCGATGGCTCGCAGCAGCGACATGTTGCCGTCGCTGACCATCTCGAAGAAGTTCGCGTTGGGTCGCATGTGCTTCTTAGCGATCGAGACCACCAATCGCAGATTGCTGCGAATCAGGAAGTTCTTGACCGTCAGCGATTCTTCCAAAAGCCGTTCGACCTCGCGCATGACGGCCGCTTTCGGCCGCTGTGGGTTGAGCGTCTTACGCAACATCTCCGCCTTGAACTTCAGATAGTTCATCTTGCGGAAGTAGTAGCCCTCTTCCTCGCGAGTCAGCAGCGGCAGTTGATACAGGCTCTCCAAGTAGGCCGGCAATCCGGCAGGTTGGAGGTGATGTTCGTCAGCCTCTTCGCGAGCAGGCGGCGCACCGAGAATAACCTCGTCAGCATTTGGCAGCCGGAACGAGTCATGATCCATGAACTCGATCGGTTGATCGACCAAGTTCTTAGCACGCATCTCGGAGATGAGCCGGTACACGCTGGACCGCGTCCGGCGAAACTTCGCGACCAACTTATCGACCGACACGTTGAGCCGCGAGAGGCGATACAGCTCGCGCTTCTCTTCGTCGCTCAGTGGGTCGGTTGCATTCGGGAACACGGCATTCTCCGGGTTCTGCTTGTCGTATTGTCGCAGGGTGTAACGGATCGTTTCTGGAGCACGCTCAAACTTGCGAGCGACGCGATGCACGACCTGAGTTGGATTCGCTCCCCACTTTGCCAGCCGCCGCGCCCAGTTCAAGATGCGGAGCTTTTCATCATCTGTCAGTTGGCTAAACCGGCTGCCGCG
>CAZILR010000040.1:9789-16177 GCA_964539995.1 uncultured Planctomyces sp. | reverse complement strand
AAACGAATTCCGCCGCGAGTCACAGCGGGCACGCGGGCAACTGGAAGAAGGAGACGCGATTATCCGTCTGCGGCAATCGCAACTCGACCGCGTGCGAGCGTTGCTCGAAGAACGCGAACGCTCCGTCGATCGCGAACGAGAGATGCTCTTCAAGTCCCAGCAAGCCTTTGAGCAATTCACCGAACAAGACCGGGAACGAATCAAACTCGAACGCGAAGAATGGGATCGCGAACGAGGCGGCCAACTCGCCGATCTGCGCCGTCAGCAAGACATGCTCGCGCTGCACGCGAACAATCTCGAAGGCCGCCGCGAGCGGCTCGACAAACTGCGAGCCGAATTGGAAGAGACACACCGCACGACGCTCGAAATGCGCATGGCGATCGAAGAAGCGTGGGCACAAATGACCCAAGCCTGCGGCGTGGATGTCGCTCAACAGCGACTCGACCAAGCCCAGCAGCAACTCTCTGGCCACTATCGCGGACTGCGCGACGCACTGATCGAGCAACGCGGTGAACTCGACGAGATGCGGCAACTCTTCCAAACGCAACGCGACGAATTCCGCGCCGAGCAACAGACGCTCTCCGAATGGGCCGCGTCGCAGGAACGCTCGCTCCGCGAACGCGAAGGAGATTTGCAGACTCAAGCCGAACAACTCAACGTCCGCGAGTCCGCGTGGCGTTCGGCCAGCCAACGCTGGATCAACGAAAAAATCGAAGCCGAAGCAGTCATCCGCGATCTGCTGCAACAACTCACATCACTGACTGAGCCAACATCGCCAGTTTCCATGTGGCCGCATCCAGCCATGCCGGTTTACGAGTAACCGAAAGACCGCTGCCGTGAAACGCACGTTGTCGTTATCGGCGATTGTCAGCATCATCTTTTTCAATGTCTGCGGCGGCGCGTACGCCGTGGAAAAGATCTTGGCGGCTGGCCCCGGATTCGCCGTGCTGCTGATGCTGGTGACCCCGTTGGTCTGGAGCGTTCCGATCGCGCTGGTCTGCGCGGAGTTGGGAACCGCGATTCCCGAAGAGGGAGGCTACTACGCTTGGTCGAAGCGGGCGTTGGGGCCGTTTGGCGCGTTCTGTCAGGGCTGGTGGGCGTGGCTTTACACGTTCATCGACATCGGCCTCTATCCCACGATGTTCTGTGATTATCTGGCGTTTCTCGATCCGAGGTTCGCCACGGACGGAAACTACTGGCTCCGCAAAGGACTGATCATTGGCATCATTTGGAGCTTCGTGCTGCTGAACCTGTTCGGCTCTCGCACGATCGGAAAATTCGCGAAGCTGTTCTTCGTGCTCGTGATGTCGCCGTTCCTCATTCTGGTGTTGGTCGGGCTGTACCAAGGGGTGACGCGAGGCTTTCCGCTCTGCCCGGTGACGCCGTTGTTGACTCCGGGCACGACACTGGGGCCAGCGCTGGCGACCGCGATTCCGTTGGTGCTCTGGAACTACATGGGCTGGGATTCGATTTCGACGATCGCCGGCGAAATGGAAAACCCACGTCGCGATTACCCACGAGCGTTGCTGATCAGCGTGCTCTTGATCTCCGCCGTTTACGTCGTGCCGTCGATGGTCGGACTGGCACTGCTCGGAACCGAAAACTTCGAGTGGACGACCGGAGCCTGGAGCACCGCCGCCAAACAAATCGCTGGGCCGTGGCTCGGCCAATTCACCAGTGCGATGGGGATGATCTCCGCCATCGGGTTGTATTCCGCGCTGGTGCTGGTCTACAGCCGCGTGCCATTCGTGATGGGGCAAGACGGCTATTTGCCGAAGGCTCTGATGAAGACGAATCGCTGGGACGCACCGTGGGTGTCGCTGATTGTTTCAGGGACGCTCTACACGGCCGTGATCCTCGTCTTTCGGGACTTGGAAGAGTTGGCCTCAGCAGCCGTGACCGTCTACGGCGCAATGATGTCGCTGGAGTTGCTGTCGTTCCTCGTGCTGCGGTGGCGTGAGCCGACTCTGCCACGCCCCTTCCGAGTCCCTGGCGGCTGGTGCGTTGCTGCCGTGCTGTGCGTCTTGCCCCTGCTCTGCATCGGCACGGGAGCGTACTACTGTGTGCAAGAAGACGGCTTGTGGAGAGTCGTTGGCCTGGCGGTCGCGATCATGGCCAGCGGGCCAGTGCTGTACCCGATCGCGGCATGGTGGCGACGGAAAACTGGGGTGACGCAACCGTAGGATGTCCGCCCCCAGTGATCTTGCATGATGTCGTACTTCAAACGCCGACGGCCGAGCGCGGCCTCCGACTCCCTTGATCCCGATTCACAAATCGCTGGATCATCAAGGCCGTCGTCACGGTTCAACCGCTGCGCACCTCGCGGTCGCGGTCGGCATCGACCAGTGGTAGTTCGACCCACGTTGCTTGCCGAGCGTGCGAGGCGTGGCAGGCGACGATGACCTCCAAAGTTCGCAGGGATTCTTCGGGCGAGCAGCAGACCGGCGTGCCATTGTCCAACCAATCGACAATTTCGCGCACCGCTTGGTCCATCGAACTACCCGACTCAGCCGAGGGTGTCGCCAAGGCATGACGGCCGCCCGTCCATGTTTCGATCCCCGCGACTCCACCAGCGACGCGGGCGCAGCCGAGCGCTCCTTGCACGACGATCGCGGCCGGGCCGGTCGGATTGTCAGGAGCGTGGACGTGCCCAATCAGTCCACCGTCGAATCGCAGCATCGCCCAGCCGCCAGGGTCGCGAAACTCGGAGCCTCGGCAATCAGGTCGGCCGGTCAGATCGAGCGTCGCGGAAACCGCGCGAACGGCTCGGCCGGTCAGCATCATGGCGGCGTCGATGAAGTGCGTACCGACGTTGCCGAGCCGGCCGGCCCCCCATTGAACCCAGACGCCGGTGAGTTCTCCTAATTCCCCGGCGGCGATGCGTCGTTGCAGTTCGCGAAAGTGTGTATGAAAACGCCGATTGTGGTTGATGACCAGCAGACTTTCGGCGGATCGGCACGCGGCAAGCATTCGCTCGGCATCGGCCAAGCGAGTGGCGATTGGCTTCTCGCAAAGGATCGCGCGAACGCCGCTCTCGGCGCAGGCGATGACCAACTCCGCATGGCTCGACGCAAACGAGGCAACGCCGACGATGTCCAGCTTTTCGTGGGCCAGCATCGCTCGCCAATCAGTGTAGGTCCGCGCGTTGGTGCGTTGAGCGAATCGCTCTCGTCGTCCAGCATCGCGGCTGCTGCCGGCAACCAATTGCACGCGAGGATGATTCGACAGTGCCTCACGGTGTGTGCCGTCCAGATCAACAACACGCTGCCCCAAGCGATCGCCGGAGACTTGATCGCCGCCGCCGATGAAGCCCAATCCGATGATTCCCGCGCGGTACATTGAGTGACTCATGCTGGTTCTCGATAGCCGGAATGGGTGCGAGTTTTTATCGTGAGCCGCCGTCGTTCGACCAGTCGCAGGGGTGCCGCATGTCCGAATCCAATCCGCAGGCTGAAGACGATTGCCCGCTGCCGACGGCTCAGCAGTCGCGGAATCTGTTCTGCTTCGCGGGATTCTGGTGCCTTTATTATCTAACGGCTCCCGTGACGTACATCGGCGTGACGCACGCCAACTTACTGAAGGCATTGGACAACAGCGAGACGGTCGCCAACCTGCCGCACGCGGTTTATCAATGGCTGACCGCACTGCCGATTGTGGTGGCTTGGCTCTTTCCGCAACCGAAGATGCTCAAGCCGCTGCTGGTGATTCCACTGATCTTGATGGCGAGCATCACTGGCGCAGTGGCGTTGTCGATCTGGCTGGGATTGTCACCTCGCATCGTGACGGTCATGGTCATCGCGCACGGTGCGGTGTTCGGTGCGAGCAACGGTGTGCTGCTGACGACGTTGTGGGAAGTTTTGCGCCGAGGTGTCTCGACCTCGCGGCGCGGACAGGTGTTGGGGCTGACGTTCGGCGTTGGTCCGCTGCTGGCCTGCGTCGGATCGCTGGTTCAGAAAGCGCTGTTTGAGAAGGCTCCGATTGGCGGCTTCGCGTTGGCAGTGGATTTTCCGAACAACTATCTGCTGCTGTTCGCGGTGGCCGCTCCGCTGGTTCTGTTGGAGACGCTGGTCGCGGCGGCGTTCATTGTGCCGCTGCCAACCGAGGAGCCGTCTAGCCAATCCCGCTTGGTTGAGATCACCAGCGGGCTGCGGCAGTTCTTTACGTTTCGCCCGTTACTCATCGGAGCAGTCGCCTATTTTCTGGTGTCGTCTGGCGGAAGCGCGATTCTCGACAACGTCTCGCTGCACGCGAAAGACGTCTTGGGCGAAACGAACGCCAGCACGATGGGCTCGCAGAATTTTTTGCGGTTCGGATTCAAGGCCGTCACCGGAGTGTTTCTGGGCTGGCTACTCATCAAGACTAACCCAAAGACGATGCTGCTGACGACGACGGCGATCCTGCTGATCGGAATGGGCTGGGCGCTGAATGCTTCGGGCCAGTGGTATCTCATCAGCTTCGGCTTGCTGGGCGCGGGCGAGCTGTACGGCGTCTATTTTCCGAACTACATCGCGACGTCGTCCGCGAAGTCGCAAGTGCGAGTCAACATCGCGTACTTGAATCTGCTCGGCTCGCTCGTCGGCTTCGCGTCGGTGATCTTCGGGCAGATTTCGGATCGCTTCGGCCGCATTGCCAGCTTTCATGCAGCCACTGGCATTCTGATCGCCGCGATGGCCTTGATCGCAGTCGCTCTACCCGCGCGGCCGGCTCCACAAGACTCGGACTGAATGCACCAAGTGGAATCCAGTCAGCCAATCAACGTCACCTCATCATCGGTGTCTCTTCAAAACAAGCCCAACACTGGCTGCCCATGCTCGACGAGCCGACGGGGGCGATTGAGCGAATCGTGGTACTCGGTGGCAGGGTCGATGCCCAGCGCGTGATAGATCGTGGTGATGAGATCGTAGGGATGTACCGGGTTGCTCTTCGGCCAGGCGGCAAAGCGATCGGATTCACCGTAGACCTGCCCCGGTCGCACGCCGCCTCCGGCGATGAGGCACGAATAGCATTCGGGCCAGTGATCTCGTCCACCGGGGCCGACGTTGTCGGTGGTCGCCACGCCAATTTTCGGCGAGCGGCCGAACTCGCCAATCGCCACCACCAAAGTTTTCTCCAGCATTCCGCGCTGTGCGAGATCGGCGATCAACGCGGACATGGTGCGATCGAAGTACGGGCAACGGTGCTCACGCAGCGTCGGGAAGTTGTTGCGATGCGTGTCCCACGAACCGTCCGGGCCGGGGACTGGTTCGTCATCGGATCGAGCGGGCCAAGTCACTTGAACGAAGCGCGTCCCCGCTTCGACAAGCCGGCGAGCCAGCAAGCAACTCTGACCAAACCGCGTTCGGCCGTAGCGGTCGCGAGTCGCATCGGATTCCGCATCGAGCCGAAACGCCTGCACGGCTCGATGCGATTGCACCAGTCCAAGCGCTCGCTCGTAGTAGGTGTCGAAAGTCGCCGCCGCCTGCGCGGAGTCGCGTTGGACGTCGATCTTCGCTCGCAGATCGACGCGCGATTGCAACCGATTCAAAGTCACATCGCCGGGGAGCGCGAAGGCATCGAGCTTCAGCGGCTGAGTCGGGTCGTCATACATCGTGAACGGGTCGAAGCCCGCGCCGAGAATGCCCGCCGACTGTCCGACACCGATTTCCTTGCCCTCTTTGACCGGACCGCAAACGGCCACATTGCTCAGCCCACCGGACGGCGAAGGTCGCTGCCGAGCCACAATCGACCCGACCGAAGGCAGATCATCTCGCGACGGCGGCACGGCCAATCCCGTCACCGAAAAATTCCCCGGATCGGTCCCGGTCATCAGCATGTAGATCGCCGAGCCATGATTCCGCAGCCCCTTCGGTTTGACTCCCATCGACCGAATCAACGTGAAGTGCTGAGCCTGCTCGGCCAACATCGGCAGCACTTCGCCCAGCATCATGCCCGGAGCACGCGTCGCGATCGGACGGAACTCACCTCGAATCTCCGCCGGCGCATCGGGCTTGGGATCCCACAAGTCGATGTGGCTCGGCGAACCTTGCAGGTAAACCAGAATGACCGCTTCGGCGGTTGCCGGTCGGCTGACGACTCGTGCGGAGACGTTCGTACTCGGAGCGGCCTGCAACGCTTGTTGCCGCAGAAACGTCGGCAGCCCAAATCCGAAGAGCGACAGTCCGCCGACCGTCAGCAGCTCGCGCCGCGATGGGGTGTCACACAAACGTCCGGCAGAAGAGTGGATCGAAAACATGCTTCGTCCGTCCAACCAAACTGAGATCCGAAGGCAATCAACACGACAGACCCAGAGTCGGCGACATCGTACCAACGCGATCACGACTCAACGAGCCGCAATTTCGACTCATGGAAGTCTGATGAAAAACACCCCACCCCGCTTGTCGGGGTGGCT
>CAZILR010000040.1:0-9779 GCA_964539995.1 uncultured Planctomyces sp. | reverse complement strand
TTGCACGACTCGAATTTATTGGAAAGAACAGTCGTGCAGAGACCCGCGAGCCACTGGGGCAACCCCAGTGGGGTGAATCTCCAAACGCTGTTAGGATTCGCCGCACCCAGAGACTGACCATCGACAATTTGGAGACTGCGATGCGACGAGCCATTCGTGTTTGTGCGATCGTGATCCTCGTCCTCGAAGTGACGCAGGTGGTCGGTTGGGGACAATCGTCGCAGCCGCTCTCGGAGACACAACGCGAGAAATTTGAACGGGACGCCGAGACATTCCACACGGCGCTCGCCAAGGAGTTTGATCCTCGCGCCTCGGCCTGGGCGGACGCCGCGATCTTTGCCAAGGGCCTTTCGTGGGCGTTGCGATACGACCGCGAATTCACACCTGCGGACGTTGGCTTGCTTGAAAAGGCGAGCCGGCGAGTTGGCGAACGATTGCCACAGGTGCATCACCGGAATCCGACATGGCTCGCTCGCCGAGGCAAGCTCGCGTTGGGGTATGTGTCGCGAGTCGATGGATCGACACAGCCGTATGGCCTGATCGTGCCGAAGAACTACGACCCGCTGACTCCGATCCGGTTGGATGTCGTTTTACATGGCAGCACGCGGCCGGTCGGCATGAGCGAGCTGCGATTCATCGCTCGCTTCGACGAAGGGGATGCGGAGAACTCGTCGCCGCCCGATCAGCCATTCATCGAACTGCATCCGCTGGGGCGCGTCGAGAACTGCTACCGCTGGGCGGGAGAAACGGATGTCTTCGAGGCGATCGAAGACGTGTGCAAGCGGTTCTTGATCTATCGCAACCGAATCGTGCTGCGCGGCATGTCGATGGGGGCTTCGGGGACGTGGCATCTTGGATTGAAGCATCCCGACCGCTTCGCCGCGCTTGGCCCGTACTGCGGCTATGTGGACACGCACATGTTCTCGGAAACGCCGCTGGCGAACTTCGTCAAAGTCGGGCCGTTGCCGGAGCATCAAGAACTCGGCCTGCACATACTCGACTCCATCGACTACGCGGCCAACGCGGGAGTCGTGCCGGCCATCGCCTGCATGGGAGAGAAAGACGTCTTCTTCCAAGCTCACGTCCTCATGGGCGAGGCGATGCAACGCGAAGGACTGACGATGACGAACCTGATCTCACCAGGAACCGGCCACGTCATCGACCCGGTCACGCACGCCGAGCAAATGCGCCGCATCGCCGAACACGTTGCCGCCGCGCCGCGTCAACCACGCGAACTGCGGTTCGTGACGTGGACGCTCAAGTACAACCACTGTCACTGGCTGGAGGTGCTCGCGCTGGATCAGCATTACGTCCGCGCGGAGATTTTCGCCAAGCTGACCGATGACACGCTGGCCATCGACGAGCCGCGCAACATCAATCGCTTTGCGATCCTCACGTCGCAGCTTCCGAGCATCCCCAAGACCGTGCGTGTCGGCACGTCTGAGTTTCCATTTCCGCAGAACGTCAAACCGGACCAGGATGACGAATTCGCCCCTCGTCCAGTTTTGCGGCTCGTCTTCGCTCGAACAGGGAACCGTTGGCAGACACCGCTCGCAGGCACCGCGAGCCTTCCGAAAGTTGGAAAACGTCCAGGAGTGCAAGGACCGATCGACGATGCCTTCGCGTCGCCGTTCGTCTGCGTGCGCGGCACTGGTCAGCCTTGGAACGCGGCGGCTCAGGCTTACGCCGACGCGAGCCTTCGCCGTTTCGCGGACGAGTGGCATCATTACTTTCGAGGCGAACTCCCGATCATCGACGACACCGAGCTGACGACATTCCTCGCGCGAGATCGCAATCTCATTCTGTTTGGTGATCCCGGCAGCAATTCAGAGATCGCCAAATTGCTGCCGACTCTCCCGTTGAAGTGGTCGAAGACCTCATTGACGCTTGGTGGTCACGAGTATTCTGCGGCCGATCACCTTCCCGCATTGATTGCTCCGTTGGACCAGAGTGACCATTACGTCGTGCTCAACAGCGGCCACACGTTTCGCGAGGCGGAACTGGCGAAGCTCAACTACTTGCTGTTCCCACGCTGGGGCGATTGGGCCGTGCTGCAGATTTCAACGAATCAGAAACCATCTGAGCCGCTGACGGAGAAAGTCATCCGGGCTAGCTACTTTGATGAACAGTGGCAGTTCAAAAAGTAGCTCGGATGCCTACTTCCGAGCGAACGGACGTATTCTTCCGTTTACTGATTTTTCGGCAGTTCCATGATCAGCAAGCTCTTTTCCCGTCGTCATCTTCTCGGAGCGTTCGGTGCCGCGAACGGACTCGCGCTGCTGAATCATGCCGTCGAGCAGGAGAACAATCCCGCCGCGCAAGTCGCAGACTCGGCAGCGAACCTCACGATCACGGCAATGAAAACACACCGCGTGCAGCACAAAGTTTATGTCGAACTTTCGACTGTCGTGTGAACTTCATCCGACCACTTGAATTCAGCTTGCGGCGGCCGACTGTGTGCTGGCCGAAGACTCTGTGAAAAAATCGATTCGTCCGGTGACGACGTCGTAGAGCGCACCGATCACGGCGATCCTTCCTTCATGGACTAATTGGTTGATCGTGCGGCTTTGCTGCAAAATGCGTTCGACCGTCTGCGAGACGCTGCGGCGGGCAACAGCATCAATGAAATCCGATTTTTCTTTGTCAGACCATTGTTCCATGCGTTGGCATAACTGCGGATCGATGGCTTTTTGGATCTCGCGAATGATTGGCTCCAGATGCTGGCAGCCGGTCGCTTGTTCGGCATTCGCTGTTGAGCCAGTCAGTTTGACGGCGGCCGTCACCGCGCCGCATTGCGTGTGTCCAATGACGACAATCAACTTGGCTCCGGCGACGGCACAGCCGTATTCCATGCTGCCGAGCACCTTCTGACTGGTGATGTTGCCTGCAATGCGGATGCTGAAGATGTCCCCCAGCCCCAGATCGAAGATCAACTCTGTTGGCGTGCGAGAGTCAATGCAGCTCAGGACCACCGCGAGTGGATGCTGTCCCAAAGCGGTCGCTTGGAGTTGTCGTCCCAAATCCCGCGTCAACCGTCTCCCCGTGCGGAAGCGTTCGTTTCCCTCTTGGAGGATCTGTAGCACTTGAGCAGACGTCAGCAGCCCTTGTAAGTCGCGCGTCGAATAATCGACGTACTGAATTTCATCTTGGAGTTTGTATTTGTCTCGAAAGCCTCGCAGGCTGACTTGCACTCCGCGAATCGGGGCCGTCTTCTCTTTGAAGTCTCGAATCATGCTGAGAATGTCCAGGTCGATGTAGACGGTGTTCGTCGCGTCCAACAGCAGGTGCCCGCCGCGAGGGATCGAATTCAGGACCTGGTCCAATGCCGCGCGGTTCAGAAAACTGACCTGATTGGCCAACTCCACATGCAAGACATCGCCTCCCAAATGCCGCTCGACGATGCTCCGGAGTGGTCGCCGCACATTGCTACGCAAGATAAACGCCAAGCTGATGACCAAGCCGATGCCAACTCCGATCACGAGATCGGTCAGGACGATGGAGATCACCGTCATCGCGAAGGGCGCAAACTGGTAGCGACCTTCGTTCCACATCTCCCGGATCAGCGTGGGACTGGCCAACTTCAAGCCCGTGACGAGCAGAATCGCGGCCAGGCAGGACAGCGGAATCAAGTTCAACCAGGCGGGCAAAAACATCACACAGACCAGTAGCAACAGTCCCTGCACAATCGTTGCCAACCTCGTCTGGCTGCGTGCGTGAATCGTCACTGAGCTTTGCGCGATCATGGGGGTTATCGGAATACCGCCGACCAAACCCACCAGCACATTGCCGATGCCTTGGGCCACCAACTCGCGGTTGGATGGCGCGGATCGCTGTTTCGGATCGATTTTGTCGATCGCCTCCAAGTTCAACAGAGTTTCCAGCGACGCCACAATCGCGATCGTCAGTCCGGCGGTGTAGACGGCTGGATTGGCCCACTGAGAAAAATCCGGCCAGCGAAAAAAACCCGCGAACTCACCCAACGAGTTCGCGAGAGGGACTTGGACTAAATGGCTCCCCTCTATTCTCCAACCGCTGACCCAGTGCTCGAAGAACTGGCTCAGTCCCACCCCCAGCAGCACGACCGCCAGCGGTGCCGGAACGGAGGATTTCTTCAACGAGGGAATCTTCTCCCACAGAAGCAGTAACGCGACTGCCAACAGGCCGATTGCCGCTGCGCCCGGATGGAGGTCTCCCAGCATGGCGTAAAATTCGGTGAGCGTGTTTTCATGATCCGGCTGTGAGAACGACATCTCTCCTTCGGGATCGGTGTCGTGTCCTAGCACATGCGGAATTTGTTTCAGAATCAGGATGACGCCGATCGCCGCCAGCAATCCTTTGATCACGCTGCCGGGAAAAAACGCGGAGAGCGACCCCGCTCGTACCAACCCCAGTGCAACTTGGATCAATCCCCCGACGATCACGGCCAACAGGAACGTCTCGAAGGAACCGAGCGCCGTCACCTGCGCCGCAACGATCGCCGTCAATCCGGCGGCCGGCCCGCTGATGCTGGTGTGCGATTGACTCAAGACACCGACGACAATGCCGCCGACGATCCCCGCCAGTAGCCCTGAGAACAACGGCGCGTCCGACGCTTTCGCGACCCCCAAACACAGGGGCAACGCCACCAAGAAGACCACCAAACCAGCGGTCAGGTCGCGTGGCAGAGTGGCTCTCGAAAAAAGTTTGGTCGTGGGCATCAATGAACCTCAGCAAGGTTTTGCGGATCGCGCACGCCGTGCGACGCGGGTTCCGACAGTGTTGATCGCGGGAGCGGAAACTACGCGCAATAGCGGCAGTGAGCCTCAAACGCATGGATTCCAAGAAAGCCGAGACTCACACTCCGTAGACGCGAGTCGCTCCTCCCCGGTCGCTCAACAGTGCCAGGGACCGCAGCGTCCCCACAGTGAAACTTGTCCCATCGACGGTCGCTGGACGCTCCAGTTCGACGAAATCGAGCAGATGTCTCGTGGGGCCAGTAATGCTCGCCGAACCCCTGACTGCTCGCGTCGTGATCGACGCTGCCCGCTGTTCGACTCGGACAACGTCACCTCGCCGACTTCGACTTCTTCGCTCGCGTCGGACGGGTCGCTTTCTTCGCAGCGCACGTCTACCGGCAACATCGACAGCATGAGCGGCGACGACGGCAACAGGACCGACAGCACGCAACTCAGCCACACACACAGCCAGGAATCAGAGAGCGACTTGAACGTCATGGAGGAAGAGATCGTCAGGGATCGAAATCAGATTGATTACCACGTTGAAATCGCCAACGTGTCGGGCATTCTGCCCAAATTCTCAATCCGCACAAGGCACTTACCGTTCGGAGGCTCGCGCTCGGAAGTGAGTGACGGGATGACAAATCACGCGTCAGTTTCCGCGCCCGATGGACAGAGTGGGTTTCGCCATCGACGACAAGTAGAGATCCCGGAACGCAGCGAACTCGCGGTCGCAGGTCTGCTGAGCGGTCATCGTCGCGGCACCAAATCGGATCGCTTGCTGAATTTGCCCGTCGGCCGCGACGCCCAATTGCCGAGTCAGGTCGAGCACTTTTTTCACCTGCGGATCGTCCTGAATCCGCTTCTCGATTTCCGGTCGAGCCTGCTTGGCATCCGCGCGTTCGGTGTGTTGAAAGACCGTCCGCCACGAACCGTCTGCCAGACGAGCGACGAACTGCGTCGTCACATTCGCTTGTTGGAAGTCGCTCGCCAGTTCCAGTCGCGTTACTCGGAAGCCGCTCCGCTTTTCTGACTCGGCCGTCTGAATCGCCTTCGCCAGCGATTCGGCTTTCGCGGCATTGTTCTGACCGTTTTTCGCGGGACGCTCACCGAGCAAATCACCGAGTTGTGATTGCAGTTGCTGCCTCAGCAGCTCGACGAGCAATTGGCCGACGTCCGCCTGAGCCTCTTTTCCCGTGCGAGCCAGCACATCGCCGGTCCCCTGAAAATCCAGCCGCGCCCCAAGTGCGTACTCAACGAGTGCGCGGCGCGCGGCCCACTCATCGTCGCTTTGTTCACGAACTGGCAATCGCTCGACGAACGCCAGCGGCCAGCCGACCGGCGACACGTTGCGCGCCTTCAATTCTCGCGACAATTCCTCCGCCGAACGAGTTTCCGAGCGATCGAGTTCTTCTGACCACGCCCAGGTCAGCAATTGCCGGTGTTCCGGCGAGGCGGCCTCGACTCGTGCGACTTCCTTCATCGACAGCGACAGCCACACGAATTCTGGCTCAAACTCGTCGGCCTTCTCCAAGTCCACCTTGGCAGCGTCCAATTGCTGTTCGAGAAACGCCGACAGCGCCGCATTCCCGACTGGCGGTAGCTCGGCCTTTAATCGCTGTGCGACTTGCTCAAGCCCGGCCGTGTTGGCGGCGATCGTGTCCTGTCGAGCCGTTTGGTGTAGCTTCGTGTTCGTGACCGACAGCCACTTCGCCGAGACCAACAGAGTGAGCGACTTGTCGGTCTGCTCCATCAGAACGCCACGCAGCTTGGAACCGTTTCGCAGCGTGACTTGATCAGCCACCGGCCGATCGGCTCCTTGCGCCGCCGACGTGACTGTGATCAAAAACAGTCCGATTCGCAGCCATTGTGGAAGATCCGATTCTCGAATTCGCATGGATCACCTCCTCGCTGTCGGGTGCGGGAGACCATCGTAGCGGCCGAGGAATGCGTAGCGAGTTGAAGGTTATGAAAACCACCGACAGAAAGTCCTGAATTCGCAGCAGCGGCTGAGACTCCGGTCAAGGGACTGAGCACGAACCACACACATGTCCGGAAGAGAGCCGCCTTCATCGTTTCTTAACACGCAGGCCGTTTCGTTCTTGATGGAGACGCCCTAGCTTTCTGCACCAATGGGCTTCTTGAGTTCCTTGATTCGCTGGAGACTGGCCGATGACTTCTGTGTTGCGACGCACATTCTTGACCTCTTCTTTGTGGGCGATTCTGGCCGTAGGCTGTTCCGTGCAAGAGAGCACGCCGACGAAAACCGGAGGTGGTGCGACTCCTCCAGTCGATGTTGGCAATGTTAAGGATGGCACCGAGACTTCAGCCCCGTCCGCGGTGAAGCTCAGTGGCGAGGTGCTCGCGGACGGTTCCAGCACCGTGTTCCCGATTACCCAGGCGGTTGCCGAAGAGTTCATGAAGGTTCATCAGGACGTGAAGGTCAGCGTCGGCATCGCGGGAACGGGGGGGGGATTCAAGCGGTTTGTCGCGGGGGAAACGGACATCAACGATTCTTCGCGGGCGATCTCGGAGAAAGAGATCGACGCGTGCAAGAAAAACGGCATCGAATATCTCGAACTGAAGATCGCCATCGACGGCCTGTCGGTCGTGGTCAACACCAAGAACGATTGGTGCAAGGCCATGACCGTCGCGCAGCTCAAGAAGCTGTGGAACAAAGGGAGCACGGTCAAGAAATGGAATGAGCTTGACCCGACGTGGCCGGATGCCGAGATTCGGCTGTATGGAGCTGGCCCGGACTCCGGCACGTTTGATTACTTCACGGAAGCGATCAACGGCAAGGCGAAAGAAAGCCGCTCGGACTACACCCCCAGCGAAGACGACAACGTGCTGGTGCAGGGAGTCAACGGCGATAAGAACTCGCTGGGTTACTTCGGCTACGCCTACTACGCCGACAACCAGGACAAAGTGAAACTGGTGGCGATCGCCCACGGCGACGACGCCTCCCAAGCGGTGCTGCCGACTGACGAGACGATTCTCAGCGGAGCCTACAAGCCGCTGTCTCGGCCGCTGTTCATTCACATCAATTTGAAGTCGCTCAAGAAGCCGCAGGTCGCCGAGTTCGTGAAGTACTACATCGCCAAAGGTCAGGACTACGTCAAAGAGGTCCATTACATCCAGTTGCCGGAGAACGACCTGAAGGAATCTCAACAGCGACTGACCGAGGCTCTGACGGCGAAGTAACCGCGTTCGCTCATTGGGAAACCCTTCAAGGAACACCGCTTGTCGCTCGCGAATGTTGCCTCTCCGCTGACTCCTCCGAAGGCCGGCTTACGACTGCAAAAGCAGTTTTCGTGGGCGAGGACGCGAGAGGCGTGTGTGCGCGCGATGCTGCTCGGCTGCGCGTCGTTGTCGCTGCTGACGACGCTGGCGATCGTTTACATGTTTCTCACCGAGGCGGTTTACTCGGTCACTTCAGACACAACCGCGTTTTTTCAGGACGTGTCCGTCTGGGACTTCCTGACCGACACCGAATGGAGTCCGCAGTTCGCCGACAAACACTTCGGCATTCTGCCGCTGCTGTGCGGAACGTTCGTCATTGCTGGCATCGGCAGCTTGATCGGATTGCCGATTGGATTGGCTGCCGCGATCTATCTCAGCGAGTATGCCAAGCCAAAATTCCGCCGCATGATGAAGCCGGTGCTCGAAGTTTTGGCCGGGATTCCGTCAGTGGTTTATGGCTACTTCGCGCTGGTGTTCGTGACGCCGTATGTCCTGCGGCCGATTTTTCAAAGCCTGCTGGGCATCGACGTGGACATCTTCAACGCGATGAGTGCCGGAGTGGTGCTCGGCGTGATGATCATCCCGACGGTTTGTTCGCTGAGCGAAGATGCGTTGCGGTCGGTGCCGCGCGGGTTGCGAGAGGCGGGCTACGCGCTTGGTTCGACGAAATACGACGTGTCGCTGAAGGTCGTCGTACCGGCGGCATTTTCGGGAATCGTCGCGTCGTTCTTGCTGGCGATCTCTCGTGCAATCGGCGAGACGATGGCGGTCTGTATCGCCGCCGGGCAGATGCCGCGACTGTCGCTCAATCCGTTCCGCAGCATGGAGACGATGACGGCGTACATGGTGGGTGCCAGTCTCGGCGACACTCCCGCTGGAACGATCGAATACAAGAGTCTGTACGCCGTGGGCTTCACGCTGTTTCTCATCACATTGGGGATGAACATTCTGGCGAATTGGGTGATGAATCGGTTTCGGGAGGTTTACGAATGAGCGTCCCGGCGAAACTTCAAGAGCCCCATTTGGCGCGCCGGCATCGGATCGGCAAAGCGTTCGAGTGGGTGTGCTGTGGCTCGACGTGGTTCGGAGTTGTCGTGCTGGGCGTGCTGCTGCTCAGCGTCGGCTGGAAAGCCCTGACTTGGCCCCCGGCCAAGGACAAGCCCGCGAACAGTTCCACGGCAACAGCCGATGTGAAATCCACTTCAGCACCGCTCAGCACCAAGTTTTTCAGCAGCTACGACTCGCGGAAGCCTCGCGAGGCGGGAATCCTCGCGGCGATCTGGGGCAGCTTGTGGTTGATCGTCTTGGTGGCGTTGTTTTCGGTGCCGATCGGCGTCGGCTCGGCCGTGTATCTCGAAGAGTACTCCAACGAAGGACGACTCAAACGGCTCATTCAAGTGAACCTGTCGAACCTCGCCGGAGTGCCGTCGATCGTCTACGCGCTGCTGGGAATGACCGCCTTCGTGAAGATGTTTGGGTTCTTCACAAAAGACGAAGGCAAGTCGCTGGTTATCAACTTGCTGTTCACGACCGTTGATGTCCCGCTGCCATTCGACCGCACGCTGATCTCCGGAGCATTGACGCTGACTCTGCTGGTCCTGCCAACGGTGATCGTCGCGTCGCAAGAAGCGTTGCGAGCTGTGCCATCTTCGATTCGCACGGCCTCATACGCTTTAGGTGCCACGCAGTGGCAAACGATTCGTTATCAAGTTCTCCCCGCCGCGATGCCCGGGATCATGACCGGAGTGATTCTGGCTCTGTCCCGTGCGATGGGTGAAGCGGCACCGCTGATGCTGATCGGAGCGTTGACCTATGTGGCCT
>CAZILR010000039.1:11384-16569 GCA_964539995.1 uncultured Planctomyces sp. | reverse complement strand
GAAGTCATCCCGCAGTTTGCTGGATGACGTATCGAACTGATGTGAGAACTCTAAAACGACGACCGGCCCGGTGACTGTCACGCGGTTCTTGATTCGCGTGTCATGCTTTTCGTGACAGCGCTGGTCCCACCCTACGAATTCAGCTTCTCCAGAAGCGCGACGGGGAACGAATTCAGGACTGACGAGAGCGGCAGCCCGGAGATGGAGGCTTGCTGGCTGACTTCGAGCGTTTCGCCAGTCAGCACGTTGAGGAATCGCCGGCCGATTACTTCGTCGGGAAACGGCAGCCAGGTGTCTTGCCAGACATCGGAACCGGTCGACAACTCGTCGGGATTGGAGACCAATTTGGTGACGAGCCGCGGCACGACGACGACAACGGTTTCCTCGGCCGACGTTCGCGCAAATGCGCAGAGATGCTCTTTGCGGATACCGGTTGGTTCGAGCGGATCGTACTCGCCAGTGGCATACAACTCCGGATGCGACTGGCGGTGATTGAGAACCGTCCGGAGGACTGCCAGCTTGATGCGGCCGTCATGGCGAGTCGCTACTAGCTCGTGAGCGAATTCCAACGAGTTGCCGTTGGTGTTCGCCAGGTTGATGGTGGAGACGAGCCGGCGCTGTCGCTGGACGAAGTCCACCGGCCGGCGGTTGTCGGGATCGACCAGGCTGAAGTCCCACAGCTCGCTGCCTTGGTAAATATCGGGCACGCCGGGGCAGGTGAGTTTCAAGAGCGTTTGCGAGAGCGAATTCCAAAGGCCGAAGCCGGCGATTCGTTTCGCGAACGGCTCGAAGCTGACGAGGAATGTGTTGCGCGGTGAATCGTCCAGCAGTGCGGTGATGAACTCGCGAGTCGCTTGTTCGTACTGTGCGTGCGGGCTGATCCAACTGGTGTGGACCTTGGCTTCGTGCGTTGCCTTCACCATGTATTGTTGGATGCGCTCGATGTATTGGTCGCGCTCCGCGTGGCTCATCGGTTCGAGGGGCCAAGTGCCAAGCAGCGTCTGATACAGCAGATACTCGTCGTTGCGGCTGGGAGCAGGCTCGCCATCGACTTCGGTCTTCTTGCGCTGGTTGATGCGGCTCCAGCGAAAGACGTGCGATCGCCAGTCCTGCGGAATTTCCGAAAGGACATTGATTCGCGCGCGAACATCTTCGCTCCGCTTGGTGTCGTGCGTGGACGTCGAGAGCAGCGAATAGGGCCAATGTGACTGCCGCTGCATGTTCTGCTGATGAAACGCGGCGATGCTGGTGCCGAAGGCTTCGGGATCGCCACCCACTTCATTGAGCGAGACCAGCCGATTGAAGATGTAGAAGGCCGTGTCCTCGACGGCCTTGGCCATGATCGGACTGGTCACTTGCTGGAAGCGGCTGACGAATCGGCGCTGCTGAGCCTTGGCTTCGTCGTCCGCATGATCGGGATACTCCAGCAGCAAGATGTCGCGCACGAAGTGGAAGATCGACTCGCTGACGGCCGGGTTCTTGCGTTTGGCCCGCGCGACGGCGAGTTCCACATAGCGTCGATCGCGTTCCGACACGTCAGTGTTTCGGATGTAAGTGCGATAGACCGGAAAGCAGGCAATGACTTCACGGATCGCTTCGGTCAGGCTGCGGAGCGTGAAGTCGCGCGAGCGGCGGTCTTGCTCGGAGATTCGGTCAAGCTGATGGCCCAGCACGTTGATCTCGCTCGACATGGACGCATCCATGATGAGCTTCTTGCAGCGATAGGCCAGCTCTTTGAAATTGATCCGTTCGCGGATGAACCGCGAGTAGATCGCGTCGAACGCCTTCGCGTTGTTGCGATCGACGAACAAGCCGTTCAAGGCGTTGAGAAAGTCATAGCCGGTCGTGCCATGCACCGGCCATTCTTCGGGCAATGGTTCGCCACGCCCCAAGATTTTCTCGACCACCAAATACGACGCTTGAGCAGGTGGCGAGCCGCTCTTTTGCGCGACTGGGTCCATCTCGGTGATGCCGAGGTGAGCCGACTCGGCGGGTTCCGTCTTGCTGAGGTCGAACTCATCGCCAAGTTGAAGCAGCAGGAGCGTGTCGTCATTGAACTTCCACCCTGGCTGGCGGAATTGAACCAACCAGGCACGCTGAAGTTGTTCCAGATAATCCAACGGATCGTACAAGCCGTCCGGATGGTCGATGCGCAGGCCATCCACCAGACCGTCGCGAACCAGCCGCAACGCCAACTCGTGTGTCTTCTCAAAGACCGCGGGGTTCTCCATGCAGATGGCCGCAAGTTCGTTGATGTCGAAGAAGCGGCGGTAGTTGATCTCATCCGCCGCGACGCGCCAAAAGGCCAGCCGATAGGCTTGATCGAGCAACAGGCCATCCAACAAATCAAAGCTGCGCGGATCGCCTCGCTGGCCGTTGAACAGCCGCACGTTCTCGGACAGGAAGACGGTGATCTGCGGTGAAGACTCCAGCAGAGCGTTGAGCCGCCGATGGATGACGTCCCGTTCGCGCCGGCACTCGGCGATCTTTTCGGAGTCGGTCTCGATGCGCGGCGGGAGGTGGCTGATCGCTGTGAGAATGCTTTGGTATTCGATCAAGTCCGCGTGCTCGCCCCCGAGCGTTTGCTCCAGCTCTTCCAGCCGGTGCTTCAAGATCGCGCCCACCGAGCGAGTGGCGATCGGAAATCGGCGGTCGTAGTAGCGAACGGAGAACGCTCCCCCTTCGGAGGTCAGCACGAGTTGTCCCTCTTCGAGCACTTTGCCGAACTGGTCTCCCAACACCGGCAGCAAGACCTTGTGAGCCAAGTCCGGCTTCAACGGCATCCAGTCGATATCGAAGAACGAGGCATACGGAGAACTGGGGCCGTTTTCCAACACGTCCATCCACCAGGCGTTGTCGCTCGTGGCGACCGCCATGTGATTCGGAACGAAGTCCAGAATCAGGCCCATCTCGTTGTCGCGCAGCTCGCTGACGAGTTCCTCGAATTCCGCCTCGGTACCGATCTCTGGATTGAACATCGTGTGATCCACGATGTCGTAACCATGCTGGCTTCCCGCACGCGCTTTCAAAAATGGCGACGCATAACAATGCGACACACCCAGCGCGGCCAGATAGGGCACGAGTGCGCGAGCGTCGCGAAACGTGAATGAGCCGTTGAACTGAAGCCGGTAGGTTGCTCTAGGCCATTTGTTGCCGACGACAGGATCGGCGCTGTTCTCGAACACAGCGTCCACGTCCGAGTCGTCATTCGATTCACCGGATGCCTCTTCAAATTCCACGGACGGAGCAAGCAAGCTCATAGAACCTCCCACGAGCACGGGCCATACACTTGGAATTCAAAGGGCAGCAGCACATCCAACGGACACGCCAGCGTGCGGCTGCCGCTGTACTTCCCGTCTTCGGAACTGAGCAGACACATCGAACAGCAACAACCGGTCTCGCCGGTGTCCGGCAACGGCTGAGGGTCTTTGCCAAGATTGAAGTACGCGACCAGCGCGTCTTTCTCTTCGGGCCGATGTCCACCTCGCACGAGCCGCAGCACACCGGGATTGCTCGTGCCGGGCAACAATTCGGCTCGGCGAGTGCGGAAGTCTTTCAGAGCTGGCCAACGACGCCGCGCGTCGAGCAAGTCGTGATAGAGATGGCGCAACCCGGCTTGGATTGATCCCTCCTGCCAAGTCCAACTCAGTTGTGCCAACCCGAAGTTCAACTCGGCTTGCGGATCAGGAAGTTCGTCTTGCCCATCGACCTTGGCGAACTCCTCGCGCCGTCCCTTACGAACAGCTTCCGCCACCTCGTGATCCTCGAACGAACTGAAGAAGGGAAACATCCGAGTCTCGCCGTACTCTTCGCCCATGAACAACAACGGGACATGCGGCGACAGCAGCAACAGCCCCGCTGCGAGACGTTGTTGTGCCGGACTCAGCAGCGTGCCGACTCGGTCTCCCCAAACACGATTGCCGACCTGATCGTGATTCTGAATGCTCACGACAAAGTGATCGCCGGCGCGATCATGCACCTCGGTCCCATAACAACAGTCTCGCGAGGCGCTGCGGCAGCCGTCGTACACGAAGGTCTGATTCAACGCTTTGACGAGTTGCTCCGGCTGGCCGTAATCAGCGTAATAGCCGTGCCGTTCGCCAGTGAGCAGTGCATGGACCGCATGATGGAAATCGTCATTCCACATCGCGTCCAAACCACAGCCGCCGCTGACGCTCGGCGCGGGCTTTCCGGTTGCGCTCAGCGCGGGTCTCCTGACCCCGCCGATATCGCCGACCGAAGGTCTCCCATCTTTCTGGAGACCTTCGGTCACGTCGGTGTCGCGGTCAGGAGACCGCGACACAGCGCTTGCGCCGCCATCGGTTTCCCATGCATCGACCCAACCGCAACCAGTCTCTGGCGGGTCGATGAGCCGCACGTCGTTCTGGTTGCTCTCGGCGATCACATGCACCGGCCGACCGAGTTGCTCCGCTTCATGGGCGGCAGTCTCTTTGATCGCCTGCAGAATGTGATGCGGACTCGAATCGAAGATCGCGTGGACCGCGTCGAGCCGCAGGCCATCCACATGGAAATCTCGAATCCAATATCGGACGTTCTCCAGCACGAAGGCTCGCACGCCGTCGCAGCCGGACTGATCGAAGTTGACCGCCGCTCCCCACGGGGTGTGGTAGTGGTCGGTGAAGTACGGGCCGAACTCGCCGAGGTAATTTCCTTCCGGGCCAAGATGGTTGTAAACGACATCCAAAATCACGGCCAATCCGACCTGATGACAGGCATTGATCAGATTCTGCAAACCGTGCGGCCCGCCGTAACTGTTCTGCACGGCAAACGGATGCACGCCGTCGTAGCCCCAATTGCGCGGACCTGGAAACTGCGCGAGGGGCATCAATTCGATCGCGGTGATACCCAGCTCACGCAGCGATCCGAGTCGTGGAATGATCGCGTCGAAAGTCCCTTCCGGCGTGAACGTGCCGACGTGCAATTCGTAGATCACCAACTCGTCGCGCGGCACTCCGTGCCAGTCTTGATCCGTCCAAAAGAAATGTTCGGGACAGAACACCGCCGACGGACGATGCACGCCCTCCGGCTGCCATCGCGACGCGGGATCAGGGCGCAACGGCCCGCCATTCAGTCGAAAGCCGTATCGCTGGCCCTCGCTGGTGCCATCCAGTTGTTGCACGAAGTGGCCAGACAGTTCGCGCTCCATCGGGAGTTCGCAGCGGCT
>CAZILR010000039.1:0-11284 GCA_964539995.1 uncultured Planctomyces sp. | reverse complement strand
TGGGAATTCTTCGAGAAGCATGATCAGGTCACCTCCAGAGTTGTCAGAGACTCCGCTCGCAGTTCCGTTTTGAAGCGGTTCATCGGTTCGAGCGCGGTGATGCCGCCCGGCAAGTTGCTGCTGATCGGCGGCACGGCGGGCTGGTCAATTTTCGCTTCGAGCAGTTGCAGCAAGCCGCGCAGCGGAATGTGCAACCATTCTGGCCGATGATGCAGTTCGGAGTTCAATTCATAGACCGCTTTTTGCAGCAAGAACGCATCGCACAGGATGCGCAGTTCCTCGCGCGTCCGCGGGAGGAAAACGGCGTCGCGAGTTCCTTCCAGGTACGACTTCAAAAACGCCGCTCCGACCCAGACGTACCAGAGTCGTGCCCAAGGCTCCAACTGAGCCTTGTCTTCCGGACGCACGGCGGCCTGCACGGCTTCATGATTGGACGCGGAACTGTCCAGTGCCGTGTAAACCGCGTAATGGAACGAGCGCAACATGCTCGCCACATCGCGCAGCGGCGAGTGCTTGATTCGCCGTTCGCTCAGAGACCGGCACGTTTCACCCTCGAAGTCGATGAATACGAACTCTTTCCCCGTGTGCAACACCTGCGCGAGGTGATAGTCGCCGTGACAGCGAATCCGCATGGCGGTCATGCGGCGATTCAAGAGTGCGTGAAATCGTTGGAAGAGTTCCTCTTCCCGGCTCAGCAGGGTCCGCGCATCGGCTTGCACGTCGTCGGACAATCGAGGCAGACGCTGCGTCAGATCCACCAGCGAGCGTATGGTTCGGCTGCGCATCGACTGGTACAGCGAACGCTGATAGTGCGACGTGAACGGCTCCGGAGCGAAGGCGGGATCGTCCGGCTCGGAGGCCAATGCCAAGTGCAATTCGGCCGTGCGCTGTCCCAGCCGATGGGCGGAATCGAGATAGGCTCCGACCATCTCGCCAGCCAGCGGAGGCAAATCGCGGTCGGCCGTTTCGAGCAACGTGTCGATGTTCAACGACACATGTGCGGGCTGCGTGGTCGTCGTCAACACCCGCTCGAAGAACTGGCCGACCGCGTCTAGCGTGTAGCGCCACGCATCCTCGACGCCAGAATAAAAACCTTGCAGGATGCCGAGCGCCATCGGTTCACCACGCCGCCAAGTGCGATACTCCAGCGCACCCAGCAGCGGCGGGACGTTCGTCAGCGAATGTTTGTCCGTGAGGAAGCGACCGATCTCCAGGTCCGGATTGATGCCCGTTTCCGTCTTGCGGAACAGCTTCAGGATCATCTGATCGCCAAAGATGATCGACGTGTTGCTCTGCTCGGCCTTGCTGATGCTCGGTTCGAGCGGCGGCTGAGCAGGATCGGCCGGCTGCAAGGCCGAAGTCATGAACGACGCGGCCTCGCCCGATTGACCGACGAAACTCTGCTCCGTTCGCATCGCCTCTAATAAGGCTTTGCAAAACGCTGGCTCGACAACGGCGTCGTACAACACGCTCGGCGTTTCGCCGCTCAACCGCGCGACAACGGCCAGCGGCGACTCGGACAAGAGCCGCTCCGCTTGTTCGCCCGTCGCGATCGCCAGCGGCACGACGTAGGTTTCGGGATCGGCATCGAGGTAGTCCACGCGAATGAGCGCCCAGTACGCGGTCATCGACTCGAACCGCAGAGGGATCGCCTCAAACAGATCAACCGCGCGTATGTGCCGCGCATGGCCGCCGAACCAACGGTGCTCGCGCAGGTAGCGCGGCAACAGCAGCTCCAGCGACATCTTGCCGGGGTCTTCGAGAATCTCCTCCCACCGGGGCACGGCGGCGAGCATCGGCACTTCCGTCGCCGGTGCCGCCGCCGACCCCACCATCTCACTCACTCGCACCGGTTCCAAAGCGAACCAATAAAACGAGTGCGGAGCGAGTGTGAGCAAATACGGCTGCTTGCCAATACTTGGAAACTGCGTGCGACCGAACAGTTCGACCGGGCTGAGTCCCTCAAACGCCGCGAGGTTCAACTCGGCGTACTGCGAGAACCGCGACAGGTTCGCGACGACCAGAATCTGCTCGTTCTCAAAACGTCGGACGAACGCGAGCACTTTGTGATTCTGAGGAGTCAGAAACTCGATCGAACCACGACCGAACGCCTGATACCGCTTGCGGAGCGCGATCAGCCGTTTCATCCACCACAGCAGCGAACTGGAATTGTTCTGCTGAGCATCGACGTTGACCGCCTCGTAGTGGTACTCCGGGTCGATGATGATCGGCAGATACAGCTTCTGTGGATTCGCTCGCGAGAACCCGGCGTTGCGATCGGAACTCCACTGCATCGGAGTCCGCACGCCGTTGCGATCGCCGAGGTAGATATTGTCCCCCATGCCGATCTCGTCGCCGTAGTACATCACCGGCGTGCCCGGCAGCGAGAACAGCAGCCCGTTCATTAGCTCGATGCGACGACGATTGTTGTCCAGCAGCGGAGCCAGCCGACGACGGATGCCGACGTTGATCCGCGCCCGCGTTTCCCGCGCATACATCCGGTACATGTAGTCGCGCTCTTCGTCGGTCACCATTTCGAGCGTCAGCTCATCATGGTTGCGCAGGAACAAGGCCCACTGGGCGGTCTCCGGGATCGCCGGCGTCTGGTCGAGGATGTCCACGATCGGAAAGCGGTCCTCCATGTGGACTGCCATGAACATCCTCGGCATCAGCGGGAAATGAAACGCCATGTGGCTCTCATCGCCGTCGCCGAAGTAAGCCACCGCGTCTTCCGGCCATTGATTCGCCTCGGCCAGCAACATGCGGTTGGGATATTTGTCATCGACGTGCTGCCGCAGCGTTCGCAAATAGTCGTGCGTCTCCGACAGGTTCTCGCAGTTCGTCCCTTCTTGCTCGAAGAGGTACGGAACGGCGTCGAGCCTCAGACCGTCCACGCCGAGTCCCAGCCAATAGTCCAAGGCCGCGAACATGGCTTGGCGGACGTCGGGACTCTCGAAGTTCAAGTCGGGCTGATGCGAATAGAACCGATGCCAGAAGTGCGCCTTTGCCATCGGATCCCAGGTCCAATTGGACTGCTCGAAGTCCTGAAAGATGATGCGCGCGTCTTTGTATTTTTCCGGAGTCTCGCTCCAGACGTAGAAGTTCCGTTCGCGACTGCCGGGAGCCGCGCGCCGCGCTCGCTGGAACCAAGGGTGCTGGTCCGACGTGTGATTGAGCACCAGTTCGGTGATGACTCGCAATCCGCGTCCGTGCGCTTCATCGAGGAACTTTCGGAAGTCGCGAATCGTCCCGTAATTCGCGTGGATGCTGGTGTAATCGGCGATGTCATAACCATCGTCCTTGAGCGGTGACGGATAGAACGGCAACAGCCAGATCGCGTTGACGCCCAGATCTTGCAGATAGTCGAGCTTGTCAGTCAGTCCACGAAAGTCACCGGTCCCATCCCCCATCGTGTCGCAAAACGCTCGCACATGAAGTTGATAGATGATTGCGTCTTTGTACCAGCAGGGATCGTTGGCCAGCATGACGGCCTCCTAAACCGGCTTCGCGAAATTCACGATGCCGCCGCTGATGTCGATGACGACCACTCGATCGGTCCCGACCACCCAAGCGTCGTGATGAGGCGGAATCCACGCGACATCACCGGGACCGAACTCCTTTTCGGTCCCGTCTTCCAGGAGCACTCGTAGTAGTCCTGAAACTTGGTATTGCATGTGCGGAACCTCGCACCACTTGGTCTTCTCCAGTTGTTTCACGCAGGTGGACCACCGCCAGCCCGGATGAAAAATGCTTCGCCCGAAGGTCATGCCGCCAACCGTCACGAGATCGAGCTGTCCCTGCTCGAAATATCGCGACTCGTCAGGCTGAGCAAAGTTTTTCTTTTGGATTGCGGCCATCGCGGTGCTCCTGTTTTTGAGTTCGGTCTTCTTCGCTAGATCAACGCCCCGACGTTCATTTCAGCGCCAGCGTTGTTCTCTGTTTTGGGGACCAACGATGAAGGCCGGACGGCAGCCGGTTGATCGAGTTCCTGCGAGAACTGTCCGACGAGATCGTCGATGACCGCCTTCCAGTTACCGGTGTCTCGATACACGCGACGCTGCCGGTCGGCTCCCGTTTCCAATTGCTCCAGCGGTTGCAATGCGCGGAGGAACACGTCGTCACCACTCTCTTGAGCGATCGGCATCAGACGATGCAGTAGCTCCGTAACTTCATGGTCCAGCGGACGCCTCTTGCCGCCGGGCGTGCGGATATACATGGCTCCCAGGCCGTACCGAGTCGCCAGCCATTTGTTCTCGACGGCAATCCAGTGACGCCGCATGTCGCCGCGTTGCAAGTGAGGACGCTCGGTCAACAGCCTGCGAACAGAAATCGCGAGCGAGCGAATGAACGACACCAAAGCCAGCGTCATCGCCAACGATGCCGGTTGATCGCAGATGCGAAATTCGATCGTCCCGAAATCCGGTCGCGGACGGATGTCCCAATAAATGTCCTTCGGCGATTGAATCGCCCGGCAGTCACGCATGACTCGGAAGAACGTGCGGAACGATTTCCAGTTCGCCATGTAGCGCGGCACTCCGGCATGCGGCAAGGTGCGGTACAAAGCCGCTCGGCACGAAGCCAAACCCGTATCGACTCCTTGCCAGAACGGAGAACTGCCCGACAGCGCGAGCAAATGCGGCAAGTATTGCACCATCATGTTGGTCACACCGATGGCGGTATCGCCGTCCGGCATCCCGACATGCACATGCATGCCAAAAACCACTCGATGATGAATCAGCCACGCCAGCCGTTCTTGCACGCGCTCATAGCGTTCGTCGGGGAACACGACACTCGTGCTGGGGTGATGGAACGGATGCGTCCCCGCGATCGCCAGGTTGTAGCCCATCGAACCGGCGATGTTTCGCACTCGTTGCAGACGAGGCAGCAGTTGGTCCCGCACTTCCGAGACGTTTTGGCAAATTCCAGTTTTGACCTCGATCATCGACTGCATCAGTTCGGCGGATGCGCCTTCGACTTTGGCGTCATTCTCGCAGGCTTTAAGAATGCGAACCGCACCCGGTGCGAGATCGCCGGTGTCCCGGTCGAGCACTTGCAATTCCAACTCGACACCCAGAGTGGTCTCCGGCGACGGATTAAAGAGGAGTTCGTTCGCCTTGCGTTTCTGATCGCGTTTTTGCTTTTCCGCTTCTGTGAGTGATTGAGTCATGAGCTGTCCTCCCGCGTTGTTGAATCTTTCCTCGTGAGTCGGTGATGTCCGAGTCGCGGCGATCTACTTGAACTTCGCCGCGGCCTTGTCGTAGGCCGTTTTGAATTCTCCCCAGGCAGCCTCCAGCCCGGCTTTCAAACCTTCCCAGGCTTCGGCGCTGGCTTCTCGCGCTTGATGCAGCTTTTCGCCGGCCACATGCCGCTTGCCTTTCACCGATTCCAAAGCTTCAAAGTATTGAATCTTGGCTTCAGCGGCGGCCCGTTCAGTTTTGGCCTCCCACTTGTCGATCTCCGCATTCCAGAGTTTGAGCTGCGCATCCAACTTCTGTTGATAGGCTTCTTTCGCTCCCATGATGTCACTCCCTTCTCCATTTCCGATTCGTGAACAGACTGAGTGCCGCGACAAACAGTGCCGCGCCGATGATCGACCAGATGATGGGGAATCCCTGCCCGCCGATGCTGAGAACAAACAGCTCCGGCAGTCCGAGCACACTCGCCAATCGCTGCCCCAAGAGTGCTCCGATAAATCCGAGGACAATCGCTACCAGGCAACCGCCGCGCGAATAACCCGCGACCGCCTGGCCGAGTGATCCACAGATTCCGGCCACGAGCAACAACAAGAGAAATTCGCCGATGGTCATGGTCGCCTCGCTTACGGAACCTTCGCGTCCTGCCGGGATCGGCCCATGACCAAATACAACAGGATGCCCAGCACCGGCAGAAGCAGAATGACCAGCACCCACAACACCTTTCGCTCGATCGCGGAGTTGCCCATCAGGACACTCAAGATGGCCCACACATCGAGAACCAAAATGATCACGCCGAGCAGCGACTGCGTCGTGGGGAACATGGCTTTCTCCCTTCGTCACACGACCAACGGAGCACGGCAGTCTCACGACGACCGTTGTGCTTCGAGATCTAAGCGTCTGACTTTTCAGGATCGTTGGGCTTTGTGTCTTCGGACTTCTCCTTGGGCTTTGTTTCATCGGGCTTCTTGTCGTCGTCTTTGGACGCAGGCTCTGTCTTGTCAGGCGACTCGGCCGGTTTGTCGGGTGTGACTTTCGGAGTCTTTTCCAGTGGCTTCGCGTCTTTGGTCGGAGGTGCGGGAGTTGGATTGGGTGACGACATTGGCTCACAGCCAGTCCACGCACCGCACACAGCAAACAACACCGCCGTCGTCCAGAATTTTGGAATGTTCATGGTCTTACTCCTGAGTCGCTAACTCCGCCCGCAACAGTGCGGGGTTGGCTCGATAGACACGCAAGATGGCCTCGCGCAGCGCCTTCGGAGTCAGCGGTTTTTGGTGGTACTCCGCAACTTCAATCGCACCGACTCGGTGAAGCCCTTTGGCTTCCGGCAGAGACGACAGCACGATCACGGGACGAACCGGAACATCCGGCTCGGTCTGCATCACGTCGAGCACTCCGTCGCCTTGGCCCCACGGAAGCTCGGCTTCCAACACCAACACATCCGGCTCGAAGTCGCGCAGCAACTCGACGCATTGCAGCGCCGTGCTGGCAATCGCGACTTCGAGGCCACTCTCTTCCAGGAAGAACTCGTAACGTGAGAGGAGTTTCCAATCGGCATCAGCAAGCAGTACTCGAATGTCGGTCATTTCTTCGGCTCCTTGTCGGGCTTGGGTGGTTTCTGCTTAGGCTCTCTGGGTTTGTCCGCTGGCGGCGAAACTCTCGGCGGCTTCGGTTCCACTCTGGGCTGCTTCGGCTCCACTCTGGGAACTTCCGGACGAACCTTTGGAGGTGGCTCGACCTTGGGAACCTCCGGCCGGATTTTCGGCGGCGGCTCAACTCTTGGAACTTCGGGCCGGACTTTCGGTGGTTCCGCCTTAGGGATCTGCGGCTGAACCTTCGGAGGTTCGACTTCGGGCACGGCCGGAGTCTTCACCGGCGGCTTTGGTTCAACCTTGGGAACTGCCTTCGGGACTGCTGGCGGATTCTTGCCAGGCGCATTGGGTTGGACCTTCACGTCCGGTTTCGAGGCATCCACTTTGGGCGCATCGACGATCGGTGACTTCGGACGCTTCACCGTTGCGGATCGCAGTTCCTTGTTGGCGTCCTGACCGGGTTGAACCTCAGTCTTCTTGGCTTGGTCGCCCGGCGGCGGAACGAGGCTGTTCTTGGTGTCCGCCTCCGTCTTCATGCGAGTCTTCGTGAACTCGCGGGTCTGCTGCGCCACCTTGGCGATCTCGGTTCGTTGCTGGCTGGGGAGCGTCACCAACGCTCCTTGAGTCTCCTGCGCCGCGGCGAACTGCGAGAGCGGCTGGACGAGCGGCCGATCTCCATCGGCACGCTGCCCGTCCTGACGGACAATTCGAGGATTCAGCGAAGCGACTCGCTCCGGACGAGCCTCTTCATGGTCGCGGCGGAACTCGTAATCCGAGCGGATGCGATTCGCCCAATTGCGATCCGTCCGACCGTAATGATTCTGGTAGTACGAATAGATCGGGTCATATCCACGCCGGCTGCCCGCGAATGCAAACCACGGGTACATGCCTCGGTTGCCATAACTGGAGGCGTAGTAATCACCATAGTAATAGTGTCGCTGGCCGAGTCCTACGAAGAAGTGGTTCGTCAGGAGTCCCAGATTCACTGCCATCGTCGGAGTGAAGCGATAGCCGGGCTGCGAATAGAAGGGGGAGTTGAAATACACCGGCGCAAACAGCATCCCGCGCCGTGGCAAGGTGTAATCCCAATAGCCTCCCACAAAGACGAAACCACGCGGCGTCCAGACGTAGTGCGCCGGAGACCACATCCAATTGGATTGCCCCGCGCTCCAATAGCCCGGCCGCCACACATAGTTGGAGTCTCGCCAATACCAGCAGCCGGGAGCCCAAAAATAGTCGGGGCCAGGCTGCGGAGTCGATGGACCAGCCTCGATCGTCTCAGGCGGTTGTGGCAGATAGACCGTCTCATCGTCCGCGGCATTTGCCCAGAAGCCGGAAACCCACTGCCAACCACCCGTCACCTCCGCCCAATAGCCGGGAACCCATTCGCGCCCCGGAGGCAGTGCTCGCCAAAATCCGCTCACCCACAAATAGTTGTCGCGGTCTTCGTCCCAACTCCAGTAGCCCGGAACCCAGGCGACGTGCGCTCCTGCTGGCCTCTGATCCGGAGGCAACTCTTCGACTTGTTCGGGCGGAGCCTTCGGCACGACGACGCCCGGTTTCGGATCGAAGACGATCGGCTCGGCGAACGCCTCGTGAACCGGGCCGCTCGCCAGAATTTCAATTCCCTTCCCGTCATCAATCCGTGATTCCTGGGCGGAAACCGCAGTGTTTAGCCACAGGAGTCCGAATCCGAAGATCGCGGTCCCAAGGAGCCGCAATGGGTTTGAGTAGCGGGTCATGGCATCCTCACTTTCCAAACAAGAAGGAACAAGCCGGGCCTTCGAGCAGGCGTGCGTCCCGGCTGGTTGTTCGATGACTTACAGGGGCTGCGGCCAATTGAGATTGTCGGGGTACTCCAGAATGACCTTGTCGAAGGCATCCAGAACGACCTGTCTGCGGGGAGCACATTCACGACGTCCTTCGTTCGGCCGAGAAGTCGATTCACGGTCCTTCAGACAGTCGTTGATCGACGTTTTCGTTCGCTCCGCTGTGGGCCTGGACGGTCGGGACACCATCTCGATCGCTTGCATGATTCACTCTCCTGAGAATCTCGAAACGGGAGTGCAGATCGAGACGCCTCGAACTGCCAACGGAGACGGTAACTTCAGAGCCAAGGCCCTTCTGTCGAAGCCGGCCCGAATTCCGTGTAGGAACTTTTCCCGCTTCGTCCGAGGGCCTTCCCTGCATCGGAAGACCCTCGATCCGACGGTTCCACACGGATCAGCGATCCGCGCCCTACACGTCGGAGCAGGAATGTCGGCACCACTCGCGAGCGATGCGGTCGCTATCGGCCGATGTAGATTCCGAACGACGGCTGGCCGTAGTAGTACGATCCCTGCGGAGCGTAGTAGTAGCCGCCCGGAGACGAGTAGTAATAGGAGGGCGATGAGTAATACCCGCCGCCGTAGTAACCGTTACCACCGTAGTAGGGGCTGCTGTAGTAGCCGCCACGATACCCACTGTAGTAGCCGCCGCCGTAATAGCCCGGGCCAACGGAGATACCGAAGCCACTTTGAGAACCACGGTAGTGCCGGTGTCTGGCTGACGCGGTATCGGTCAGCATCAAGAGTCCCAGCACCGCCACCAGCGAAATGAGCAGGCGTTTCATGATCGTGTCTCCTTATATCAGTTCATCGGGATTGGTCAGCCGGAATGGTCTGGCCTGCGACCGGTTGGATTAGCGGTGTTCGCCGTCCACTTTGAACGGTGAAATCGCCACGATGATGGTCGCGATCGGGGCATCTCCGTGATCCTTAACGGAGACCAGCGCGAAGTCTCCCAAGGCGACCTCTTCCAGTTTTGCATTTCTGCCGTCGCGGCTGATGGTGGCATCCGCGGCCACATCGAATTTGTGGATGGTGCCCGAGGATGATGCCACCAGTGTCAGCATGGCGTCGCCGGCTCGTACCACCGTCCCTTTGACGGTCTCTTCATTCGGCGGAGCGGCGGCTCCGAAGCTCATTCCCAAGAGAATGAAGCTGCTCGCCAACAGTGCGAGTAAGTTGCGATGTCGTGTCATGGCATGGTCCTCCAAAAGTGCGGAGTCCTTTCCGGCTGAGTTGCATTCAACGCCGGCTGCATTCGCAACGGCCATGCCGCAAGCCGGCGTGAAAGCGGGTCAACGACGCTTGCACGAGAGCGCAAGTCGTTGTTTGGACGGTGTCTTTGCCAATCGGGACCAGTTTGGCATTCGTGGATCGAACACGCTCGCGGTTCGATGGTCTGACGGCTGAGCGACCAACGTGGGTCATGCCCCGCCACGGGATCGGTCGCGAAGGAAACGGCATTAGCGATCTTTGAGCACCCAGCGGACGGCTTGATGCGTCAGTTCGCCAGCGGTGGTCACATTGAGCTTTTGTTTGAGACGCTCACGGTAACTATGCACGGTCTTGGGACTGAGCTTGAGCATGGCCGCGATCTGCCGAGTCTGTAACCCGCGACCGATGTGCTCGAAGATTTCGAGTTCACGGTCAGAGAGTGTCTCGACCAGCGACTCGGACTCTTGAAGCTTTCCCGAGGCCGCTCGCTGGAGCAGTCGTTGGGAGAGTTGCGCACTGAGATACAACTTGCCGTCGAGCACACAGCGAATGGCTTCGAGAATCGTGCGTGACGGAGCTTGCTTGCTCACATACCCCAACGCTCCGGCACGCAAGGCTCGCTGCGCGTAGAGCGATTCATCGTGCATGGAGAGCATCAACAGGCGGACGGTGGGGCTTTCGGCGTGAATCCGCTTGATGAGGTCGATCCCATCGCCTTCCTTGAGCGAGACATCGACGATCATCAAGTCCGGCTGCAAGGCGCGAAACTGTGTGATGGCCCCCGCTTCGTCCAAGGCTTCTCCACAAATCTCCAAGTCCGACTCACTGGCGATCAAGTCGTGCAAGCCCTGCCGAAGCAATTCGTGATCGTCCACGATCAGGATGCGCGTCACGCGGCGTGATGATGGTTCCTGAGCCATGTCATGATCGAGGCACGAGCCGTCATCGAAGTCGTTGGCCGCAGGAGACGCAGGATTCTTACGAGGCATGACTTCGACTCTGTTGTGCGGCGTACTGCGGTAGCGTGCGGCATCAGAATCCTCTCTGAAGCTCGAATTGTGAAGTTCGGAAATAGACAGGATCGGCATGGTGGCGGCAATGCGATGGAGAAAATCGTCCGGTGACAAGATCGCTGACGTCAGCATCCGCTGGTCCATCACCGCAGCCCGTTACCAATCTGTTCGCCAACGGTTTCAACGAGTTGGCGATCTGCGGCAACCGGCTTGTGATCGCTGAACGGCCAGTTGTTCATCGCGGCCGGAATTGGTCGATTATCGCGCAGCGCCACAAAGCTCGCTCAAGTCAGTCGTGACGATTGCAGCGGTCGTTCGGAGTGTCGCAAAGTTGTGGAAGAGTTCGCGCGCGCTCAATGAAACAGGCATGACGCCTCCCAAGCGTGAGCGTCGATGTGTCGGAAAGACTTGATGAGCCACCGCGGGTGACTTTTCCGGTGATT
>CAZILR010000038.1:0-16660 GCA_964539995.1 uncultured Planctomyces sp. | reverse complement strand
CGTGATTGACGATGGTGGGCCGGCGCTCGAAGCGAGCTTGTCCCACCCTACGGGTCGCGAGCCGTCTCGCAGCGGAGTCGAAGGTTTCGATGGGCCGATCTTTCTGCCGAGAAGCACTCCCGTGAAGAGCACGCCGGGACGTTTTTTTTTCGCCAAGATCGAAGGCGAGACGCAAATCCATCCGTTCTTGTCCACGGACACGTTGATGATCAGGCCGTCCTCCAACAGTCCGATTCTGCAAGCGTTGATTGACTCGCATTTCGTTGTTGACGAGTGGCTGATCCGGCGAGACGCGACGCACGCCAAGTCGAAGACATTCCGACGCATGGACGGGCAGGAGTGCCCATCTCACAGCAACGACTGATGCCGAAGCCTCAACGGAAAGGCGACTCGCCGAATGGTTCTTTTCGGTTCGTCCCGAGCCAAGTAGCACTGCGAGCGTTGACACAAACGTCACGCTCAGCGCGAGTCTCCCGACCTCGCCGTCGAATTGGACCGAAGGCCAGATTCGACTTCGCGGCCGAGCAATTCTTTGGAAATCGCGAGGGAATCAACACGCCGCTCACTTCAGCAATTGCGTGATCGCCTCGATGCTCGCCTTCAGACCGGCGGGGTTAGAACTGGCCAACACGATCGCGTTCTTCTCAACCGCGAACGGACTCCAACACAGACTGACGAGTGCTCCGCCGGGGCCAGGATATTTTTCATCGGCGATCTGCGGTAGCAGTTCGCTGGCTTGCAGCACCGCGACGGCGTGGCTGGTCGTACTGCTGCCCATCACGATCAGGTGCGAATCGGTCGTGTACGCCTCCGGCAACTGCGCGGGGAGCTGATACGCGCCGACATGCTGCGTCAGCTTCGACCAGGGTTTGGACCACCGAGCACGGAACTCAGAGGATGTCTTGGCTTCCGCGCCGTCGGCGTTGAGGACAGCCACCTGCCGTTGCTCGTTGACGAACAGTTGGACTCCCGGTTCGTAGCACTGCTCGACGTCGCCGCTGAAATCGACGAAGCCCTCGCCGATGATCGTGAGGCGGCTGTTGGGCAGTCGCCAATCGTTCGAGACGTCCAGTCCATCGGCGGTTTTGGCAGTGAATGAGCCGTCGGCCGTGACACCTAGCGAGATTTCCTTGTCAAACTTCATGGCGGCCGGCTCCTTCGTCTTCGAGACGGCGAAAACTTTCGCATACGGATTCCAAACGCGCGGATACGCGACCTTGCGCAGCACGTCCGCTTCCGGTTTGACAATCACCTTCACACCGGCGATCGCGAGGCGGTCGGTCAGCAGGCGAACGACGTCGGCCGGTGTGTCCGCATGCGTGGCCACGACGATCTCCGGCTTCGTGAGCAGGAAGTCCTTCAATCGTTCGGCGTCGAAGACGCGGACATTCGCGACCGCGCGCGGTGTGCGTGCGAGGGACGTGTGAGTCACCTTCGTTTCGCCAGTGAGGTTGGCGACCACGCTGGACAATTTCACGAGGTACTCACCGGCCGGAGCATTCGCTCCCAGCGGGAATGTCTCATGAAATTTTCCCGTCAAGTTCATCGAGCGATTGACGCGGTACAGTTCGTTGCCGGCCGGATCGGTGATGGACACGACGATCGGCCACGGCATGCTCAGGCGTTTGAGAGTGGCTTCGATGGCGAGCGTTCCGTTGTGAACGGTCGCCGCCACGGCGATCCCTTCCGGCTTGCGAGGCACGACGAAGTAGACCTTCATTTCGCCCGGTTCAAACTTCGCCGTGATCGGAGCGGTGGGATTCGCAAGTTCGGCAGAGTGGTCGAAATTCGGACCTTCCAGCGTAAAGACCACGGGGGGCGATTTTGCAGTCGGTCCCTCGCCCCGGCCCTCTCCCACGAGGAGAGGGGGTAATCGCAAAGCAAAAGTCGGCGCATGCGGTGCGTAGTTGTAGATCGGGTATTTCTTGTCGTCGGCGATGGCCGGCAACTCTTCGTAGCCGTTGATCGCGAGCACGATCGTTCCCTCTCCGCCACGTTGATGCTCGATGAGCAGTTCCGTCGAATCCGTCTCGGCCCACGGCATTGAGCCGGTCTGCCGCATCGCGGACTTGAGCGGTGCGACGGCGTTGCGAACCGGTTCGTCCATGAAGTGGTTGGTCTGGTAGAGACTCGCTTCGCGCGGCGTTTTGAACGACTTCGCATCCTGCAAGAACAGGACACTCCAGCGATACGACAGTCCTTTCAGATCAACATCCGCGACGATGGCGTTGTCGAACTTCACGGTCGTGCTTTGATCAACAACGATTCGTCCGCCAGCCTCGGTGAATTTCTTGAGGTGCTCTGTAATCGTGTCAGGCAGTGCCTGTGTTTGGCCGACGATGACCAGCGTCTTGAACGTCTTGAGCGCGCCGTACGGCAGCGTGCGTTCGTGGACAATCTGAGCCGGAAACCCCGCTCGCGCGAGGGCGTAGTGCGCGGTGAGCACAGCCTCTTTGTAATCGCCGCCGATGTTGTAGGCGTTGATGTCGATCTCTTTGCCCTTGAGCGCGGTGTTCTCCGGCAGTGACGCGATCATCAGTTTGATTGGCTCGCCGGTTTTCTTGCTGGCCTCTTTGAGCGTGATGTCTTTCTCACGCATCGCCAGTTCCGTGAAGCTCCACAGGACGGCGACGTCGTGACCCGTGAACAACGTCTCCTTCAGCACGGGGCCGATCTTCTTCGCGGCGTTGTTGACCTCGGCGAGATCAGCCGGCTTCATCGCACCAGTGTTGAGCCACCAGTTGCTGGTCAGTCCCGCCGCGAGCATCCCGTTCATGGCGGCTCGGTAGGCGTAGGTCTGCTGCGGCGGAGCGACCGGATCGCCGAAGAGCTGGCCATTCATCGCGTGAGCCATGCGCGACGTCGGATCGTGTGACTTCTCCAACTGCACACCGGAGTAAGCTCCCAGTCGGTCGATGCCCCAATCGACGAAGACGTGCGACGAAGGGATGTCGTTGATCTCCTGATTGAGCGGATCGGTGCCGTCCATGATCGCATGCGGCGCGTACAAATCGGTGCTGAACGTCGCCTGCGGCCAAGGGGTCTTGAGATCTCGCCGAGCCTGCCGCTGACAGTCTTTCATGATCTCGCAGCGGATCGTCATGTACTTGAGCCAGTCGGCATCCGCTCGCGACGCGGGGTTGTCCGTGAATTGCCAGCCGCGTTGTTCGTACCACGCTTGCTCGTCCCAGTCCGGGAATCCGCTGGCCGTGCCGCCAGCCGGAGTCTTGCCCCAGCCAAGTCCCGGCTCATCCAGCGTGCCGACACTGACGATGTTTGATGTGAATCGTCGCAAGCGCTGCGACGTGTGAAAGCTCAGCAGTCGCATCGAGTTGTTCATGTCGGCCGCAGCCCAACTCTTCATCGAGCCGAACGGTTTGTGAGTCACATATCCGGTCCAGTACATGTAGACGGCGGTCGGCAGGTTCGCGGCGATCGCGTCCTCGAAGACGCGCATCCCGATGGTCTTCGTTCCGCGCGGCGTGAGGCTCGGCCCGTTCTGCTGCGGATTGAGCCGTCCGTAACTGAACGCATTGCCGAGCAGAAAATTCGCTCCACCCGCTTTGAGTTCGTTGAGATTCGCCGTCTGCGAAACAAGCATCGTCGAGTCGATCACGCCGCTGCTGATCGTCAACTTGCCGACGTCTTTGCCGTCAAGCTTCACGACATACACATCCGGCGCGAGCGACCCCGACGTCACCTCGACGGTCGTCGTGCCCGTCTTGCCCAGCACCTCGAACAACATCGGTGCGACGCCGGCACGAGTCGGCACAAGTTCGACAATCCCCTTCGATCCTTCGGGCAGTCCCGCAACCGCAATCTCAATCGGCTCGTGCGAGTAATACGCCAGCCGCTCTTGCGGGAACAACAACTCGGCGGCCGGAAGTGACGAACGACAGAACGCAAACACAACAGCAACGACAGCGATCATGCGGCGCATGGGCGGGAGTCTCCAAGTTGGGGAGCGAATCACCCACATTGAAACCGGAGCCGTAGGATGGGTCGAGTCATCGAGACCCATCAATTCGCTTCGCTACCCACGCAGTCGATGAGCGAACTTCTGTCGGAACTTGCCAACCTTCGGCGAGATGACTGCTTGGCAATAACCCTGAGCCGGATGCGATCGGAAGTAGCCTTGGTGGTAGTCCTCGGCCGGGTAGAACGCATCGAGCGATGCAATCTGCGTGACGATCGGAGCGTTCCAGATTTTTGCCGCGTTGAGCTCTTCGATCTTGGCGGACGCGATGCGCCGCTGTTCATCGTCGTGGCAGAAAATCGCCGAGCGATACTGCGTGCCGGCGTCGGCTCCTTGCCGATTCAATGTCGTCGGATCGTGTGTCGCGAAGAACACGTCGAGCAAATCGGCGAACGAAATCTCGGCCGGATCGAACGTGATCTGGATCACTTCGGCGTGCCCGGTGCGCCCTGTGCAGACTTCGTCGTAGGTGACGTTCGGTACGGCTCCACCGGTGTAGCCAGAGACCACTTTGTGAACTCCACGAAGCTGCTCGAACACCGCCTCCAAGCACCAGAAGCAGCCGCCGCCAACCGTGGCGAGTTGCAGAACCGAGTTCGACATGATCGCTGCTCCGCAAGGCAATTATTTGCCAACGCAGTACAAAAATTTGTCCGATCGAATCAGCAGCCGCGAGCCATCCACAGCCGGACTGCCGTTGAAAATACTGCGGTCACGCAAGTCGTTCACGGCGAGTTGCTCAAACTTCGGCTTCGCGGCGAGCACGAACGTGCGACCGTCTCGCGTGAGGTAATACAGCTTGCCATCGGCAAGCAGTGCGGATGCGTAGACTTCTCCGGCGCGGTCGAGCCGCTCCTCGTACACGATCTTCCCGCTGTCCGCTTCGGCACAATACGCGATCCCTCGATTGTCGTTCATCCAATAGAGATGCCCGTCGAGATAAACCGGCGACGTGACGTTGGAACCTTTGATGCTCGTCCATAGCCGATGCGTCTCGGTGACATCCCCGCTGCCACCGGCTCGCACGGCGAGGCCCGCCACGCCGGAGCGGCCACCCAGGCAATAGACGATGCCGTCATGCGCCACGACGCTGGGGACCATGTACCAACCGATGTCGGTCTTGCAGGACCAGAGTTCTTCGCCGGTGTCGGGATTGAAAGCCAGCACGTCTCCCTGTTTGGCAACAATCAACTCCTGACGCCCGGACTTGGCCGTGATGACGAGCGGAGTGTTCCACGATTCGCGAATCCCTTTTGCTCGCCACTTCTCCTCACCCGTGCGGCGATCAAGCGCGATCAACGATGCACTTTCGACACTGGCGTTGATGAATACCAAATCCTTGTAGAGCACCGGAGAAGCGGACGTCCCCCAGCCGTGAGTCTTGGAGCCAACGTCGGTCTGCCAGAGTTGCTTGCCACTGTGATCAAACGCAAAGACACCCGTCTTACCGAAGAACGCATAAATTCGCTCGTCGTCCACCGCGGGCGTATTCGCCGCAAAGCCGTGATCGCGAATCCGATCTTCTTCGGGCAACTTTGCCGCGATTGCTTGATCCCAAATGATGCCGCCATCACTACGCCGCACGGCCATCAGATGCCGCTTGAGATCTTCCTGACTGCCGCCTGACTCACCTGGGATGAAGAACCCCGTGTAACACGTCAGATAGATGCGGTCTTGAAACACAACTGGACTGGACGCGCCTGGCCCCGGCAGCGGGATCTTCCAGGCAATGTTCTCGTCCGTACTCCAATTCAGTGGCAACGCTTTCGCGTCGCTGGTGCCCATACCGCTGGGACCGCGAAACCGAGTCCATTCGGAACTCACCGCCGAGACCTTTGAGGAAGTGCGTTGCGGACCTTTCTTGCCACTAGACTTTCCAGTGGGCTCATCCGCGAATGTGAGCATCGAACACGACAAGGCCAGCAAAGCCGAGAAGAACCATGCTTGACGGCCGTTGGCTCCGGCCACCACTCGATCCTCAGGATGCGTCATCAATCTCACTCCTCGTCCGAGAGACAATTGTTGTGCCACTGGGCACCTTCGGTGTGAAACTTATCGTGCTTGCAGTGTGTCAAAAACTTGGCTTGGAGCCTCAGCGCCACGAACTCTTTCAGAGTCACATGCTATTTCTTCGCAGACTCCGGCAGAGTCTTTCTCTGTCGCATCATCTTGGCGATCTCATCGGGAGCAAACCTGGGAACGCCACTCTTGAGGACTGCCCGAATCTTTCCGAGATCGACCATCGCCTTGATCTCCTTTTCGGGAATCCCAAGCTCAGCGGAAGCTTGACTCAGCGTCTTCATCGGTAGCGGCATCGAAGTGTCCTCTCACAGAAAAAAATGTTGTGTGTCTACTTCATCGAATCACAAGGAACGATGCGGCGTACCGATCCTCATTTCGGCGGCCGATTCTTGGAATGGCGAAATGGCCTTTTCCAGAGTCTGCCAATGACTGCGCTTGATCGACGCGCCTTGCAGTAACGGACCTAACCCCAGTTGGAGAAGTTTGTTGTTGGCTTTGATGAAAAACTGAAGCTCCTTGGAGTCCTCAATGCCTAGCTCGGAAGCGACGTCGTCAAGCTCCAAGTCTTTCTGGTAGTACCGTGCGATTGTACCGATCGGTTCGGGGAAGCTTTTGATGTCCTTCTTAGCGTCATCACCCACTTTGAGAAATGCCCCCATCGCATCGGACAAAGCCTGCAGGAATCGCTGCTCGTCCTTTTCCAGCAACTTATCCATTTGCTCTTTTTGTGGAAACAAGCTTTTCACTTTCAACTGTGCTTCACCACCAACGGCGAGGCTCTCGCGAATGGTATCTCGGAAGCGAATCATGCCGTGCTCGTGGCAGGCCATGCACGAGAGGCCGTTGATGACCTCTGGAGTGCCAGACGTTTCTTTGAGATCGCGAACGATTTCCACCGGACCTTTATCGATCCGAGCCCCTTTTGCATCTGCCAGATAGTACGCCTGAAGGCCGTTGGGCAGATTGAAGATCATCTCGCCGCCGGCATGTTCAAACACAAGCCGAGGAAATGGGTTGTCGTTGAAATCCGGGCCAAGCGGAAACTGAAACAGGTTGCCTTTCGTTTCGCTCTTCGCGAAGTCGTAGCTCTTCCAGTACGCGCCGTACAACGCGGAGTGTCGATCGACGAGCCGGTTGTGGCGTGACACGCCGCTTTCGGCAAAGCCGGCGCGGGCCAGCTTGTTGCGGAGAAAATCCGTTTCGGGATCGACTCGCAGCAGCTTCTCGACTTCGCCGACAGTCTGCGGCAAGCCCAGCAACGTGTGATACAGCGGTGGCCGCGACGCATTGTCGATGAACCAATCGACTCGCACGGCGGGTACTTTCGAGCCGGCCATCTCGTAGACCTGCGTAGCGGTCTCGCGAAACTCGTCGTCGGAAGACACGGTCTCGTAGGTCAGCCCATAGGGGTATAGCTTGAGGATTTCGTTCCAGAGATTGCGTTCGTCCCAGCCGAGATCACGGAGATCGACCGACATCAAAATTTCTTCTTGGCCTTCATCGACGATGCGCGGTACGACAATCTCGTGCTTCCAACTGAGGCTGTTGGCCAACTTGGCGAGCGCGGCACGAGCCAATCGCAGGTCGGTGGCGTCATAGTTTTTGCCTTGTCGTCCGAATCGTTTCTCGAACGAGTTGTTGTGCAAGTTGGTCAGCGTGAAGTACCGCTTGTAACGGCGGTCCTCGCGAGCGGTGGCTTTCAGATCGTCCTTCATCCGCTCGAAGACTTCTTTCTCGCTGACACGCTTTCGCACTTCAGAGGTGGGGAACGGCGCTTCGGCGGCGATCCACTTCTGGAGGATTTTTAATTCCGCAGCGGAAGGCTTGGCGTTCTGGCCGGGGGGCATGTCCTTGCGGACGCCGGCTCGCTGCCACATCAGCGACTTGTCCGCATCGCCGGCCACGATGTATTTCAGGTCTTTGTCTTCTTCCGGCACCTTGTCGAGCAGGATGCTGCGATTCAGAACATTGAAGCCTTCCACGTCGAACCGCTGCCCGTGGCAGCGATAGCAGTAGGTCTTGAGGATTTGATAACCCTGAGCTGCGAGTTCGCTCGCTTCATCGGCACGAACAACTCTGTGGCCGTGCAGCGTCGCGAGGAGGACGACAGCGAGTGTCGCCAGCCGAATCATGGGTCCGTTCAACATCGACGTCATGGTGCAGTCCTTCATTTCTCAAGACCGTGAGCATCTACCACACGGGGAACGAATCCGCTGAGAAAATCTTCCCGGCCAATTCTCCAGGCGATCATGGTGCTGTGGGTTTGGTGTAGCGGCAACTGATGGCGGCTCGCGTGCGGCCGATGACTCGTTGGACTTCTTTGTACTTGGCGGCGATCTCCGGGCCACGGCCGGTGGCCGTTTCGCCTCGGCGAGTTTCGTCGGGCGGAGCCATGCCATCGGCAGGCCACGCGGCGCTGACGCTGCAAGTGATCGTGCCCAGGTCGGTGGTCTGCTTGAGTTCGGCCGCCGCGCTCTTGGCGTACTCGGTCACGAGAAACGAATCGGAGACTTCGTTCGTTCGATGCCAGCCGTAGATTGTGCCGGACGACTTCGCTCCGATGATGACAACTCCCATTTGCTTGTAAGCCGGGTTGTCGCTGAACGAGAACATGTTGAGTCCGTCGATCGTCATCGTGACGGCCGCGTCGTAGGGTGAATCGTTGTGGAATCGCACGGCGTAGGTTTCGTCGGCTTTGATCGGGACGTAGGCCAAGCCTTCGTCGTTCTTTGGTGCTCGCGGCAGCCAGTCGTTGCCGGACTTCACGAGGACTTCCATCGAGTACGGGCTACTCGCTCCGGCCGAAATCTTCGTGTTTGAGATGTTCGCCTTCGGTTCGTCGATGCTTTCACGCAGCTTCTGGCGACGATCGCGAGGGCTGTCGTCGGGAGGCAACTCGACCGTGACACCGAACATGGCCGCGACCGTGATGTCGTTTGAGAAGCCCTTCTCGAACTCAAAGACCACATTGCCGGAGGCATCGAGCACTCGGCCTTTCAGCAGTGCGGCCGGGCCTCGGTTCTTTTCATTCACGACCGCCAGATAGTCCCCTTTGATTTCGAGCGATGCTCGCTTGCTGACCATGATCCCCAGCTTCGTCAGCTCCTCGGAGAGCGCCTTCGCGATCGCCGGCCCGGAACTGGAAGGCATCCGTGACGGCCCCGTGAACTGTCCGACCGCGATTCGATTTTCGTTCTTCTGTTCCAGGACACCGGCGATGCTCTTCGCGACATCGACGAGTTCTTTCTGAATCTCGGTCGAAGCCTGGGCCGGGGCTTGAGTCAGCACAAACCAGACTGCGGCCGTCATCAATGCGGTGCGTCGTGTGACTTGCGATGAAAGTTTCATGATCGAAAACTCCTCAAACTCAGTTGGTCTCTGGCTTGGCGTAGCGAACGGTGATGACCGCACGGGTCTGACCGTACTCACGCGGGTCGGTGTCTTCTTTGACCTTTTGGGTATCACGGCCCCCCTGCCCGATGCCGACCACCATCTTGTAATTTGGGGTTTCGTCCGCCGGCGGCTTTTCGGACTTTTTCCAAGTCGCTTGAACGGAGGCGGTGATCGTTCCGAGTCCGCTCGCGCTGCCCAGTTTCGCGGCGGCACTGTCGGCGAAGTCGGTGACCAGAAATTTATCGACGTACTCGTTCGTGCGATGCCAGCCCTTTAGAGTGAACGACTGGTTGCGCGGGACGATCCACCTGCTGTATTTCGCTTCGCCACGCTGTGGGCCGCGCGTCTCACGAACGTCGCTGAACGAGTACGAATTGACTCCGTCCAGCATGAAGACCACGGCTACGTCGTAGGGGGCTTTGTTCGTCAGCCGAATCTGGAAGCTGTCTCCCTTTTCCAATTGGACGAACGGATGTCCGTCTTCGAGCTTCATCGGGCGGGGCTGATTCTCAACGAGGATCTCCATGTAAAATGGACTCTCGCGACTGGCGGCCACGGCCGAGCCGTTCGCGACGATGGCGGCGGTCGGACGCTCGAAGCTCTCAATGACCGACTCACTGCCGCCGGAGAAGCCGTCTTTGTTTTTCCGTTTGAGATCGACGGTCGCTCCCAACGCTTCGGCGAGCGCGGCCGTCCCGCCGATGTCGTTGGCTCCGCCGTAGGAATCCACCGTGAGCGTTCCCTTGGCGATCTTGGTCTTGTCGATGATCGGCTGCCCGTCTTCTTCGCCGACTTTGACCGCGACATCGACGTCGAGTTCCGTCAGCACTTGACCGTTCTTGTCCACCAGCGACGCGACGAGACGCAAATGCGGCGGACCTTTCTGTGCTCCGACGAAAGCCGCCTGGTCCTCTTGAACGAGGTATTTCCCTTGGATGCCGATGTTGGCTCCGATTTTCTTTTCGCGGATACCGACCTTCGCGAATTCCTCGGCCAGCACTTTGCGAATCCCCGGCCCCGCCGCCGATGCGAACGACGGCGGGCCGGTGAACTCGCCGATCGCGATGGAGTCCGCACCGCGCTCCTGCAAGACCTGCGCAACGACTTTGGCAATCTTCGCGAGCGGCTCGCGCAGGTTTTCGTTGCCAAGCACGGTGGCCGGAGCAAGCAACGCTCCGGCCACGAGAATCAGTGCGAGATGAAACGTCCGCATGATGACGAACTCCTTCGAGCAGGTTCCGAGGTAGCCACGCTCACCAGAGCGTGGGACTTGCACGAACTCCCCACGCTCTTGGTGAGCGTGGCTACTCAGACATCATTGGCATTGCGCGAAACTTACTGAGCTGGAAACGCCGGGGCATCTTCTGGGGGCAGATCGAGCGGAGCACCTTCCTTCGGATCGGAATCGGGAATCGCCGGCATCTTGCCCGGAGGCGGGAACGCGGATTCCGGAATCTTCTCGATGTCCTTGTGGCGATCTTCCATCTTCAGCATCGAGTACTGCGGCTTGCCATCGCACTCGGTCGGACAACGGCCCCAGTACTTCTGCGTCTTCGTGTTGTAGTAGTAATAGTGCTTCGGCTTCTTCGGGAAGTAATGCACCTCGTGAGTGCGATAGCCGACGTATTCCGGCGTTGGCTTCGAGTAGTACTTGCGGACGTAGTAGTCCCCCTTGGCCGGCGGAGCCTTCTGCCAATCCGAGTAGTACTGCCGCGGGGCGTAGTTCTGAGCCATCGCCGTTTGAGCCGACGCGGCTCCCAACAACAGGCCGAACGTCAAACCGCTGAACACCAAGTTTCGTAGATTTCGAGACATTGCATAGCTCCTTGGAAATGGAGGACCGAAAGAGATGGTCACCTGAGCCGCCGCGTCACTTTCGCATCGAAAGCAGGCTCGCGGGGCTTCTGCTGCAGGACAACGAAACACGCACCAAGTTCTTCCCGAAATTTTGAGCGAGCGAGAACAACGTACCCGGAAGCGTTTGGAAAGTCTCGCGAAGCGAGCGGTAGGAGGCCGCCCTCGGCCGTCCTGTGGCTTGCCGAGAATCCGCGCTGAAGAGGACGGCCGAGGGCGGCCATCCTACATCACGAGAATCACCCAACAGCTTGAGCGCGGTCACGGATCGCTTTGATCAGCTTGTTGACGGTCTCGTCTGCGGCGGCGCGAACGGCGGCGACATCTTCGCCCGCTTCGATTGCCGCGAGGTGGGCGTCGAGCTTCGTGGCCCAGGCTCGGCAGCGTTCGCGCAGCCAATCGCGGTCGGCCGGCGCGAGAGCGGAGTGTTCCGCGAGAATCAGCGTCGAGCACCCCTGCCGGAATTGCGCGACTCGCCGAGCCAAGTCCGGTGCGTTTTCTGGACGCTTCTTGAACCAATCCTGTGCGGCATCGGCCAAGTGATTCAGGTACTCGCGAGGCGGCAGGTTCACCGCCAAGGCACCGGGCTTCTCCCAACCCCAGCCGGGGACCGGAGCCGGAATCAACCGGTCTCGCAGCGAGAATGCGATGGTCAGTGTTGCCGCAGCCGACAGGACCGCAGCGATCGCGGCTCGTCCAAACCAACCACGCTGAATCGCGGGCGGCGCGGGAGCCACGACGGTTGGCGACATCACCGCTTCCAGCAGCTTCCACTGTGACGCGAGCGCGACTTCCTCTTCTCGACGCATCGGCCGCTGCATCCAATGATCTCCGCCGTGCTGGACGATCTCGTCCTGAAGTGACAGCAAGAGCTGCGGGTGCTGAAGCAACTGCCGGAGCCGATCAACCTCAAGCGTTCCGAGTCCGTGCTGCAAGACGTTGGCGAGCTTTCCTCCGCAGACCTGTTCCAACGACGGCGCGTCCGGGCGAGTGCCATGCACGGCCTGCAACTCCGAGACAAGATCGCCGAGCTGCATTCCCAACAAGTGGGACTCCAGCCAAGCGACCAGCTCGCGTTGGGTTTCAGGGATGTCGAGGGAAATCGGGATCATGTGACTTTGCCTTGCATGCAATCCGCGAGGTCTTGCTTGGCCCGATGAAAACGAGTCATGGCGGTGTTGCTGGGGATGCCGAGTTCGGCACTGATCTCGTCGTGGCTGCGTCCCGCCAGGCGAAGCTGCACGACTCGCTGTCGCTCGTCGTCGAGTCCTCCAAAACAATCTCGGAACGCAGACATCCGCTCGTGATCGATCTCGGCGTTGTTGTTGTCGTGTTGAGCCGGATCGAATTCCTCTGGCAGCGACTGCGTGCGGCGTTTGCGAGACTCGTCGATCACTCGGTTGCGGGCGATCTCGTACAACCACGACCGGAATTGACCACCATGAAAGGCTGTTGGAAGAACTCGCCACACCCGATGCCAGACATCTTGCGAGAGATCTTGTGCGGCATCGGCATCGCGCGTTCGAGACGCAATGAATGCCAGGATCAATCGGCCATACCGAGTGTGCAGTTCCGCAAACGCCGCGCGAGCTGGCTCGGACGGAGGCGGTGGATTGGCTCCCACAGCCACCGTCCGAGCCAGCTCTTCGTCGGTCACAGAACGATCGATCTCGGCGATGCTCATGCCAGCAGAGTACGGCTTGCCGCCTGAGCTTTGAAGTCAAACAACGAGTTAGTAGCAGACCTTGACCAGCTTCTTGACCGGCACTTTGACCGTGACGTAGCGGACGACCTTCACTTCGTAAGGCTTCCCGCAGTGGTCGTACTTCGTGACCCATTCGACGACCGGCTGAGTCTGGTGCTCCCAAACGATGACCGTCTTGTAGTAGCAGCTTGGCGGATAGTGCGTCGCCGAGGCGGTTGAGGTTCCCACGAATCCGATCGCTCCGGCGACCAGCATTCCACAGACGACTTTCTTGAGCAGGTTGAAGCGGTTCATGATCTTCCCTTTCGACTGGCTGTTTTTGGTGTTGTTCGAGGCGTTTCGTTGCCTCACGCCTTGGGGAACGAGCCACCCAAGAATTCCTTCCCAAGTTTTTTTCTTTTTCTCGAAGAGAGCCACGGAAAGTGAGACGGTCATCAAAGCACTCAACCGGGAACCCCAATCGCCATCGGCGGTTAGGGTTCCCGGTTGAAGAGGTTTGGTGATCCGGTTGGACTAGCGATATCGGCCGTAAGAACCACCTTGGTAGCCACCCGAAAAACCGTAGTGCGGCTGCGGTTGGTATCGCGGAGCACAGTGTTGCGGCGGGCGGTGGTATCCACCGTACTGCGGCGGGTTGTACGAGCGTTGTCCGTATCCGCCGTGGCCGTGATGCGAAGGTTGGCGGTGTTGGTGCGAGTAGCTCCGGCCGTAGTGGCTGGCGTCGGCGAAGCTGGTTCCCAGCACCAAAGCCAGGCAGGCGGCCAAACTGATTTTGCAGACGCGGGCGAAGACGTTCGTGTTCATGATTTGCTCCGAGAAGCTCGTGGGAGGCCGATGACTCGTCCCGGAGAAACGTCTCCGAGGTTGTTTGTTGGCGATCAACTCCCAGCGTTTGGGTTTCGAGTCATCGTGATCGCTTCGCCCAAGAGAACGAGCCGGTCCAGAAGTTCTTCCCGAAAGTTTTGAGATTTTTTGACGACTCGGTGAGCGGCGGCCTGAGTCCCACCAAAGACAAATCGGAAATCGCCCCGCACGGTCGCCGCCACTTGTGAATCCGCCGCAACACGGACACGATCCCACGATCGAGTGGTGGGCTCCAGGCCTGATCTCTCGTGTGAGTTGTTCGCCCAGAGAGCATCATGGACAACACTCTTTCTTTTGTGCGCAAGTTCTTCTCATCCATCGCGTCAAAAAGTCCTGAATCGCTGGACCACATGGCATGACAAAGCGCGAAGTCTCGACAGGGATGAAAGACGTCTCCGATCCCTTCACGATCAAACTCTGAGGTGCCGCGATGGCCAGAACTCTTTTCGTGGGTGTCCGAATTCTCGACTGCACAGGGGCAGAGCCATATCCGGGTGAAGTGCTGGTTGAGGGAGCACGCATTACGGATCTCGGTCGTGATGGCAGGCGCTTGTCGCGCGACAACGCGGAGGTGATCGACGGCCACGGCGCGACGCTGATGCCAGGGCTGATCGAGTCACACGCGCATCTGAGCATCGAGAATGCTGCGGACCTCGTGCAGATTGGGTTGATTCCTCCCGAAGAGACGCTGCTGATTGCCTTGAAGAACGCGAGGCTGTATCTCGACTGCGGCATCACGAGCTGCATCCGCGCGGCGGCGGCGAAGCCTCGCACGTATGAGGTCATTCGCAACGCGATCAACAAGGGAGAAATTCCGGGGCCGAGGTTGCTGGCGGCCAGCCCGTGGCTGACGGTGACCGGAGGACTCGGCGACATGCGGACGCTGCACATGCCGCACATGTCGTCAATGGCGATCACCGTCGATGGGGCCGAGAACATGCGGCGGCTGACGCGCGAACTGATTCGTGAAGGAGTGGACATCATCAAGCTGGTGATCTCCGGCGACACGTTCGTGCCGCACGCTCCGTCGCACAGCACCGTGATGAGCGAAGCGGAAGTCGCCGCCGCTGCGGAGGTCGTCCACGCTCACGGCAAGCGGATGAGTTGTCATGCTCGCAGCGCGGGGTCGGTCAAGCTGGCGGTGAAGCACGGCATCAAAGTGATTTACCACGCGAACTTCGCCGACGACGAAGCAATTGACTTGCTGGAAGCGAACAAAGACTGGGTCTTCGTCAGCCCGAACATCGGCTTCACTGCGACAGCGTCCTACGACGGAGAGAAGTGGTTCACCGAGGAGCAAGTCCAAGAATTCGGCTTCCGCGAAGAGCTGGCCGGGGCCGCGAAGGGACTCAAGGAATTGAAGAAACGCGGCATTCGGATTCTCGGTGGCGGCGATTACGGCTTCTTTGTGACACCACATGGCGAGAACGCGCGCGACCTCGATCATCTCATTCGGTACTGCGACTTCACGCCGATGGAGGCATTGCTCACGATGACCAAGCACGGCGGAGCGGCGATGGATTTGCCGAACGAACTTGGGCAGATTCAGCCGGGATTTTTCGCGGATCTGTTGCTAGTCGCGGGCGATCCGCTCGTCGATCCGAAAGTGCTGCTCGATCGCAAGAATTTGCTCGCCGTCATGAAGAACGGCGAGTTTCATCGGCGGCCGGAATCGCGTTGAAGAGTGGCGAGTTGCGAGTTGACGGTGCGCGACCAGATTTCTTTCACCGCGACGCCGCTGCGTTGTTGGTCGCGGAGTTGAGCCGCCAAGCCGAGAATGCGCTCGACCGCTTCGTCCTGTGGGACGCCGGCCGAGTGGATATTCGAGATCAAATTCCGTCGCGCGTCGGTGTCTCCGGGGCGAGGTCGATACGCCAGATAGGCGGACAAACTCTCGGCGGTCGCGAGGCCGGGGCGTTCGCCGATCAGCAGCACGACGACTTGCGGATCGAGTTGCTCGCCAATCTCGTTGAGCACTCCGACTCGACAGTGACGCACGACGAACGGTTGACCGATTTGCCAGCCGCGATTCGCCGCCGTATCGAGCAGCAGAGGCAACAGTGTCGGCACCTGCGCGGCAACGGCGGTGGCCGAGAGTCCGTCGCCGATGACGACTTGCAATCCCGCTCCACGCGGGCAGCGTTTCCAGAGCAGATCTTTCGCGTCCGCGTTCAAGCGTCGGCCGAGATCCGGCCGCGACAGGTATTCAGACTTCGATGTTGCCGCGGTTGAGACCTCGAACAATCCGAACTGCCGCACGAAGTCCGCACCCAGATCGCGAATCAAATCCAGCTCTGCATGAACGGCATCGACCGCAGCCGCGTGATCGCGACGCAACTCCAGCGCAGTGCCAGTGCGATACGAGACTCCTGATCGGCCAACCCACAGGCGAGCCGGTGTGTGTGCCGCCGTGCTGAGCGTTCCATCGGCTGCGGAAATCATCGGGTTCGGTGACGGCTCGGATTTCATGGCGTCGGACTTTACATCAACCGAGCCCACTTTGGGGACGAGGAAACCAAGGACTCGATGCCATCCTGGAAGCCATTTTCCGCCGTTGCGACTGAAGGCCGCGAACCACTACCCTCCGCCGCGAATTTCCCTGCGGAAATTGCGTGACAAATCGAGCGGGACTCCCCGCCGGACTTTTGCGGAAGGACAGTGGATCGTGCTGCGGACTCATACTTGTGGCGAGCTTCGGATTGGCGATGTTGGCAAAGAGGTCACGGTCAGTGGCTGGGTCGAGTCGCGACGGGATCATGGCGGGTTGATCTTCATCGACCTGCGGGATCGGTATGGCATCACACAAATCGTCATTGAGCCGGATCAGGCGGCGGCGTTTGAAGTCG
>CAZILR010000037.1:0-16728 GCA_964539995.1 uncultured Planctomyces sp. | reverse complement strand
GCGGCACTCGCAGTTGATGGGGTGAGCGATGTCGGCATAGAGCTTGGCTCGGCCGTCGAAGTCCTTGGCGGAGCGATCTTCGCTGAGTTGCCCGCCGCAGTGGTTGCAGAAACGGGACCGCAAGTGATTCTTCGTGTGGCAACGAGAGCAGCGATCCATCAGGCGTCGGCTAGGCATTGCCACGAAGCAGCCTTTGCCACCTTGGATGATCTTCAGATCACGAATGACAAAGCTGCCGTCGAGCGTGATCGAGCAGAAGCCCATCAGGCGGTCGTTGGGGTCACTCATCAGCTTCACGCGAACTTCGGTGATTTCCACGGCAGCACTCCTTCACTGAATGAAAACCAAGCTCACAAATCACGGTTGAGTCGAAGCCACAAAGACATGATCACATCCTGCCGAACGGACTTGGGCCGCGAGGGCCGTCGCCTGATCGAGTTGCGAACAAAGACCGAAGTAGGAAGTCCCGCTACCGCTCATCTGGTGTCCGAGGAATGGCAATCGGGAAAACGTGCGGCACAATCGAACGACGTCGGGGTTGAGTTGCTCGGCCGGCGGTTGCAAAGCGTTGTGCAGTTGCCGAGCGGCGATCGAAAGACGTCCGGCGCGCAGCGAATCGACCAGCGGTTGAGCGGAGCGGAGCGACGCGGCGGGACGACATTGCCGGAACACGGCGGCGGTCGAAAGCCCGCTGGTTGGTTTGGCGATCACGAAGTGCAGTCTCATGGGTGCAGCCACTGGTTCGATGATTTCGCCTCGGCCACGACAGATGGCAGCCGAAGTCCGCGTCAGAAAGAAAGCAATGTCACTCCCCAGCCGAGCCGCCAGTTCCAGCAATCGCTGGTCAGGCAGACCCAACTTCCACAACCGGTTCAAGGCAAACAACGTCGCGGCACAGTCGCTCGATCCTCCTGCCAATCCGGCGGCCATCGGAATGCGTTTGGTCAGCTCGATGGACACTCCGCGCCGAGTGCCCGTGACCTCACGCAGTAACTCTGCCGCCCGCACGACCAGATTGTCGATACCAGTGGGAATTGGTCCCGGAGAGAACTCCGGCGACCCGGCCCAGCAGCATGACAGGTGAATGTCGGACGGCAGACCAGCCGCAGACACTGCCGACGCAGATCGCACCGGCGAAGCAGAAGAGCCCTCCTCCGTGAATCGCAACGTATCGTAGTAGCCGACGGTGACCATGAGCGTTTCCAACTCGTGGAAGCCGTCGGGCCGTTTTCCCAGGATCTCCAGAAACAAATTGAGCTTGGCGGGGGTGTGAACGACGAGCGCTGAGCCTTGTTGCCGGACAAGCATCGGCGTCACATCCCGTGAGCCAGATTTTTCTTCCCGCGACCGTATTTGAAACTCAATTGTGAGTGTCTTGCCGCGAGGCAGGACGTTTCAAAGACGACCGTGAGCGAACGAGTGACAGAATTGATCCCGAGCCGGGAGGGGAGAAACGCTTCTGCCGAATGCGCTGTGTTCCGGTTGCGGACAGTTGGCAGCAAGCTCGATGCTCAGACGGCATCGTGAAGAGAAAGCCCCTCGAAACCCAAGACTGGGAGGCGGATGCTAGAAGTCGCGCGCGCGACCGTCAAGATGGCTTGACGCCGATCGGCTCGTCTTCTCCGAAAGAATGAGTACTCTGACAACCCACTTTGACACACGCGGAGCCCACATGCTCGAACTCGGTCCCGACAACTTGATCGACTACTTGCGCAACACCGGCCGCTTGTCCCCTGCGATCGCCGCGCGGTCATCCGCCGAGGTTCTCTCTGGTGGAGTCTCGAACGTGGTCATGCGCGTGTCGGTCCCGGACGGCGAGGACTTCGTCGTCAAACAGTCGCGAGCACAACTCCGCACGCAAGCCGCTTGGTTCAGCCAACCGGAACGAATCTGGCGAGAACGCGACGTGCTCGATGTCCTGTCGGGCGTGACACCTGCGGGCCTGGTGCCCAAGCTGCTGTTCGAGGACCGCGACAACTTTCTGTTCGCGATGGAAGCGATCCCACGCGAGCACATCGTTTGGAAGAGCGGCCTCTTGAACGGCGAGGCAGACGCTTCGATCGGTCGTCGACTCGGCGAGACTCTGGCCACGATTCATGCCGGCACTGCGAGCGATTCCAACCTGCGCGAGCGACTCGGCGACCGCACGATCTTCGACGAACTGCGGCTCGACCCGTTTTACCGTTTCGTGGCGGAACGACAGCCGGAGTTGCATCCAGCATTGCAGCGGCTCATCGACGAGACAATGGCGACGTCTGCTTGTCTCGTCCTCGGCGATTTCAGTCCGAAGAACATTTTGCTCGTGCCAAGCGAGTCGAACAGCGACGGCGAGCAACCGCGACTCGTGCTGGTCGATTTCGAGACCGGGCACTTCGGCGATCCGGCGTTCGACCTCGGCTTCTTCCTGAGCCATTTGTTGCTGAAGACGATCAAGCACGCCCGCCGAGCGGACGTCTTTCTCGACACGACCCGCGCATTTTGGTTGGCCTATCGTGGGGCAGGTTTTCAACCTGCCCGTCCAGAGGACCAGCAGGCCGGGCAGGTTGAAAACCTGCCCCACGAGCAACACATCGTCTCACACCTCGCGGCTTGCATGTTGGCTCGCGTGGATGGCAAAAGCACGGTGGATTATTTGACCTCGGAAGCTCAGGTGTTCGTGCGCGAAGTCACACGCGACTGGTTGCGGTCTACGCCTGATCGAGTCGAGTTCGCATTCGCCGATCTGCAACGACGACTCCAGACAATTTGTTCTTGTTGAGATGTTTTGTTGACCGATTTGATTGCTTCCATTTTCCGCCGTCCATCTTTCGCCTGCCATTCGAAGCAAGCGGGCGAAAGATGGGCGGCGAAAAATGGAAACCACAAGGAGCCTGCTCCGATGACACTCGTTCGTTCGATTCTTCGATGTGTGCTGTTGATGACTCTCTTGCGACTTTCGAGCAGCGTGTTGGCTGACGATCCGTCGAACGCTCGCCGGCCGAAGGACGATGCCGAACTCCGCTATTGGCTGGAGAACATGATTTGGCATCACCGCTGCACCGCCGATGAGATCACTGCGGCGACAGGGCTGACGGCCGATGAGATCAATGCCGCGCGAACGAAGTTCGACATTCGTGACGACAATCCGCCGACTCGCGCGGCGAACGGTCCACTGTTCGTGCTGCCGTATCCGGGCGGGCGGCATCCGCGCATCGGGTTCCTCGATGGAGCGGTCAATCCGCAGCGCGAAACGAAAGTCAGCGTCTTCACGCCGTGGGACCAAGCGAGCTACGTCGTCGTCGATGTGCCGGAGGCGTTGTGGTCGAATCTCGGCCTGACGTATCTGGCTCACACGCACATCGACACGGTGTGGTCGAAACAGGGCATCGCGATGGAACGCCTCGAATGGAACCGCCGCAAAGATGGTTCGCTCGACATTCAGCGCCGCCTGCCGAACGGCATCGAATTCGGAACACTCGTCGTCCCACATCGCGACGCTGTTCGCATGGAGCTGTGGCTGAAGAACGGCTCAAAGGAAAAGCTGTCCGATCTGCGCGTGCAGAATTGCGTGATGCTCAAAGGAGCCAGTGGCTTCGCAGCGCAGACGAACGACAACAAGCTCTTCCGCAAGCCGTTTGTCGCCGTGCATGACGACTCGAAAAAACGCTGGATCATCACCGCCTGGGAACCATGCCACCGCCCGTGGGGCAACGCGCCGTGTCCGTGCCTGCACTCGGACCCGAAGTTCCCGGACTGTGCTCCCGGTGAGACGCAAACGCTACGCGGCTGGCTGTCGTTCTACGAAGGGACTGACATCGACGCCGAACTCGAACGCATCAAATCGCTCGGCTGGCAGACCGAACCATTAAGAAAGTGACTCACGGCCGGAAGCCAGTCGTCCGCAGCCTGCATCATTTCGCGCGTTTGGCTTCTGCTTCTTTCCAAAGCGGGCCGTAGACTTCTTTGTCGAACGGTGGGCAGCCGGTCGCATACTGGCCGAGCGGATGGTCTTTGGTCCGCATTAGATTCGTGCAGTACGAAAACGTGCGGCAGACTCGCTTGCGGTCCAAGCGGCCAGCGTCAGCCAATTGCTTTACGAAGTCTGGCTGCGACAACGTGCCTCGACCGAGACCCGCGAAGGCTGCTCGGCCGAGCGACACATTCGCGGCGGCGGCTTGCGGCACGAAGTCTTGCAGCCAACTGTACCCACTGCCCACGACCGGCAACGTAGCCCTGTCACTCCGCGACAGGAAAGCCGATCGCGCGGTGGACGTGACTGAAGAGTCGGATGTCGAGGGCGCGCTCGGCGGATCCTGTCGCGGAGCGACAGGGCGACTTGAAGCGGCGAGTTCCTCTTGCACGCGAGCGGCGATCCGAAAATGCCGATCGACGCCGATCAGCGGATGTTCGGGAGACTTGTAGCCATCAACCGGCGGGTACTCGGCAGGCCGTACAAGATGAGGATTCGCGTACGGATTACCAAGCGACACGTTGAGCAAGCCGACGCCCCACTCGCGCATCCAGCGAGCGAGTTGCAACGGTTCGGCAAGATCGTCGTGCAGGTGATCGTTCGGGGCGGTGCCGAATGCGGTGACGAACGGCAGTTCGTGTGGACAAGGCTCGCCGACAAAATCCTCACCCGCTCCGCGATACGGGATGCCGTCGTAGGCGTTGAACCGCGAGGCGATCAGCAGCGACGGAACTTCGGCGCGGATGCGTGTGATGACGTTGCGAACCAACCGCGTGCGATTTTCCAAACTGCCGCCGTACTCGCCGGGGCGATTCTTCGCGGCGAGCAGTTCCGAGAGCAGATACCGGTGACACTGTTTGATGTCGATGAAGTCGCAACCGATTCGGGCAGCGAGTTTCGCGGCGTCGAGGTATTGGTCTTCGATCCGTTTCATGTCATCGTCGGTCAGCAGCGGGAATGACGCATCGACGAACCGGCCGGTCGATTTGTCCTTCGTCAGCGGGTCGAGAATCGGATCGTGCGTCGCCAGCAGTGGCCGACGAAAGCTGAAACGGCCGGAGTGCGTCAGTTGCAGGCCGAGCAACAGGTCGCGGTCGTGGCCGCAGGCTTCGCGATGAGCGGCTCGGCAATCGGAGAGCATCTTCTCGATGGCAGCGGCCGAACCGTCGTGTAACCACAACTGCCGCGAGTTCATGCGGGCGTTGTCGGCGATCGCGGTCGCTTCACCCCAGATCAGCTTGGCTCCGCCGGAGCCGAAGCGGACGTAGCGGCGGAACGTCAATTCGTCGGGCAGACCGTCGAGCGTTCCGTCGCAGCCTTCCATCGGCTGAATCGCCCAGCGATTGCCGACCGTTCGCCCACCAACCTCGATCGGCTGGAACATCACGGACAGGTCGTCGGACATCGCGATGTGTGACAGGTCAAGCCGCTCGGCATCGGCAACGACGTCGGCGGGAGTCTTGTATCGGAAGTAGTGAGCCATGAGAGTTGTTCGGGTTTGTGGTGCGGGACTCTGATCCGCATCACAATGGCCACCGGAGCAACAGGAGGCAACCATGCGACTCGGTGATTTTGAATTGCAGACGATCTCCGGCGGGAATTATTGGATCGACGGCGGGTCGATGTTTGGAGTCGTCCCGCGCACCGTGTGGACGCGGTACATCTCGGTTGATGACAAGAGCCGCATCCACCAGCGAACCAGTTGCGTACTGGTGCGGACTGGTCGCGAGAACGTGCTGATCGACACCGGCTACGGCTCGAAGATGACCGAGAAGGAACGCGGGAACTTTTCCTCGGAGCCGGGAGAGCCGCTGGTCGAGAACCTCACGGCGGTAGGGCTGACCGTGAACGACATCGACATCGTCGTGCTCTCGCATCTGCATTTCGATCACGCGGGGGGAGCGACGCGGTTCGATGCGTCGCGGCGCGCGGTGCCGACGTTTCCAAAAGCGACGTACGTCGTGCAGCGTCACGAATGGGTGACGGCAACGGCCGAGTATCCGGAACTCCGAGCGGCGTATCATCCGCCGAACTTCGTGCCGCTCAAAGAGGCGGGGCAATTGCGGCTGATCGACGGCAACGTCGAGATCGTTCCCGGCATTCGATCTTGGATGACGGGTGGGCACACGGAGGCTCATCAAGCCGTCGTCATCGAGAGTGGCGGCGAGGGAGCGATCTATCTGGGCGACATCTGTCCGACGTTTCGGCACCTGCCGTCGCTGTGGTGCATCGCGTATGACCTCGACTTGCTGAAGTTACGCCGCATCAAGCCGGAGGTTCTGGGAACGTGCGTGGATCGCGGCTGGTGGGCCTTGTGCGATCACGATCCCGATCACGCGGCGGCCAAGCTGCGTCGTGATGAGAAGCGCGACTTCGCGGTGGTTGAGGCACTGGCAACGCTGTGAGTTTGGTGTGAGGCAACACAGTGCAGAGTGACGAGTGCAAAGTGCAGAGTGATGAGACATTTTCATTTTGCACTTTGCAGTCTGCGCTCTTCACTTTGCACAGTGCTGATACGGTCGCCCCTCGCGTATCAACTGCCGATCTCCGCGATCCGCGTTTTGATCAGCTTGCGCACGAGCGTGGCCGGCAGCGGCTTGTCCGGTTGGAATTGGACGCTCCCTTTGGTGGTGGCGTAGTTCTTGAGATCGTCCTTGAGAGAGGCCACCGTCGAGCCGCTCATCGGGTAGTAAGAACAACACTTCGCGGACGCACCGAACCCGGCAATGCACTCGCCATCCAAGCGGAACGCGGCGATCCCGTAGTTGATGCACTCTTCCGACTTCGGCACGGCTGCCCGGATGATCTTGCGCAGTTTCTCCAGCGCGGCTCGCTGGTCTTTGCTCACGTTCTTGAGGTAGTCGTCAATGGTCGTTGGTTTGGCGGCCACGGTTGGTGCTCCTGAGGTAAGTTCAGATTAGGGGAATTGCCGTCGCAACAGTTGCTCGGCGTCGCGTTGGGCTTCGGTCAGAGCCGGTGCATCGACCGCATTGCGGAGTTCGGCCGGGTCTTGCTGAGCGTCGTAGAGTTCACGAGCGACGGTCTTCTTGGTCTTCCAATCGCGCCATTCGGTGTATCGGACGCGAGCGGTGCGGACACTGACGCCCATTGCGGCCGGCTCGCCGCTCGGTTCGCGGTCGAAGTACGACGGGCGTGGATGCTGCGTGAACGCGGCGGGCTTCACCGATTTCGACACGTCGTTGAGCACGGGAACCAAGCTGGTTCCTTCGAGGCCATCGGGACGAGGCAGGCCGCACAGTTCGACGAGCGTCGGGAAGAGATCGACCAGCTCGACGAGCGAGGACGTCCGTTGGCCAGCATTCATGGACTTTGGTGTCGCGAGGAACAGCGGCACGCGGGCGTCGTATTCAAAGTTGGAGGTCTTCGCCCATTGGGTGTGCTCGCCGAGGTGATAGCCGTGGTCGCCGGCGAAAACGATGACCGTGCGGTCGGTCAGCTTCAGTCGATCCAGTTCATCGAGCACCTTGCCAAACTGTGCGTCCAAGTAGCTAATGTTGGCGAAGTAGCCGTGCCGAATCTCGGCGACCTGTTCGGGAGTGAACGTGACTTGGTTCGGCGGGGCACCTCGCAATTCGCGACCGTCGTGGATCGCGACGTCCGGCGCGCCGGTTGGGCGAGCGGGATTGAGTGGCGGGAGTTTGGCTCGGTCGTACAAGTCCCAATACTTTTTCGGAGCGTTGAACGGCGCGTGCGGCTTCCAGAAACCGACGGCGAGGAAGAACGGTTGCTCGCGGACTTCGCGCATCACGCGCACGGCTTCGGCGGCGACTCGGCCATCGAAATACGCTTCGTCGGGAACATCGCGGCACTCGTAGAGCGGCACCTCGGTGTATTTGCGAGGTGATGGGGATGCGGTGTTTGGCGGCAGCTCACCAGCGACTTGAGCCGCGTCGGCTCCGTGATTGGCGTAGTGCAGGAATTCCGGCGCGCTCCACGAACTCGGATCGCCTTTCACCTTGGTGTGCCAGTTGTGAAAAATCTTGCCGACGCAGCGAGTCGTGTAGCCATGCTCTTTGAACCACAGCGGCAGCGTCGCGACATCGGGGTTCTTTTCTCGGAAGTGCAGTCCGTTGTGCCACAGCTTGAGCGTGTCGGGCCGACGGCCGGTCAGCATCGACGACCGCGACGGATTGCACAAAGCCTGCTGGCAGTAAGCTCGGTCGAACTGCACGCTCCGTTTCGCCAGCCGATCGAAGTTCGGAGTGATCGCGGGCGAACCGAAGCTGGCCAGTTCCGGCCGCAGGTCGTCGGCCATGACGAACAGGACGTTGAGCTTTGTCTTCTCAGCGGCGACCGAGTTCGAGGCGATGACCAGAACCAAGGTGACCGCCAAAGATCGTGACCACATGCAAAGCTCCTCCGAACGAAAGGTCTGCCGCGAATGTTGATCGAAGCACGCCGCATCTCCGAAGAAGGTTGTACTGTCTTCGAGGGTTGCAGGGCCATTGGGTGGCTGGTCATGCTGACCTGATCCGATCGCGGGAACACTCGGAGTGTCCTGTTTCGTTTAACCGCACGCCGCAGGCACGCGCGTTGGGTCGGCATTCGCGCACGCCTGCGGCTTGCGGTTAAACGAGCCTCGCCAAATCAGGACACGACCGGAACACTCTGACAGGAGACGATCTTGAAAGACGCCGAAATCGACGCGGGGCGAGTGATGGAATTTGCCGAGAGCGAAGAGCAATTGCGGGCCTTGTACGGTCCACCGTCGGAGCTGGCGGCTCGCAAATGTCTGCCGAAGCTGGATGAACACTGCCGGCATTTCATCGAGCGGTCCCCGTTCGTGTGCCTGTCGAGCGCGGCGGCCGACGGCTCGGCAGACATTTCTCCGCGCGGTGATGCTCCGGGCTTCGTGCGTGTGCTCGACGAACAGTCGCTGTTTGTGCCCGACCGGCTGGGAAACAACCGCATCGACACTCTGCGAAACCTGATGCACAACCCGCACGTCGGGCTGCTCTTTCTGATTCCGGGCATCGACGAGACTCTGCGAGTCAACGGCGTCGCGCGTGTCGTGTTGCGTTCGGAACTTCTCGACGAAAGCACGGTCGGCGGAAAGACGCCGCGCAGCGGACTTCTCGTCGAGGTGCGCGAAGCATTCCTGCAATGCGCAAAAGCTCTGAAGCGTTCAAAACTCTGGGCCGACGACTACCGGCTGACGCGCGAGCAAATGCCGACACTCGGCAAGATGCTCGCCGATCAGCTTTGCCTGGCCACGCCGGTCAGCGAACTCGACGCGCTGATCGACAAGGCGTACCGCGAAAAACTTTACTGAAGCCAACGTAGCCGTCATCGCTCCGAGGCTGTGATTTTTGTAGCCCTGTCGCTCCGCGACAGGATTGCCGAGCGCTTCGGGAGACGTGGAGTGTGAAAACAGATGGGGTTCGTTCGACGTTCGGCTTTCCTGTCGCGGAGCGACAGGGCTACGTTGGTTGATGCGCCGGACTCGACCTTCTACCGTGACCACTCGCCTGATCGGACTATTCCTCCACGAAGTCTTCTCTTGAGCTGGAGCGACACATGAACTTCCACTTTGTGCGATCCCTGTTTCTCATTTTGGCAGGTGCGATGTTGAGCCACTCCATTCCCACAGCGAACGCGGATGAGCCGCTGATTTTCATTTCGTCCTTCGCGGCCGGAGACAAAGGGAGCATTCAGGCGTTTCAGTTGGAAACGAAGACCGGCCAACTCAAGCCGGTGCAGCAGACGACCGGCGTCGAGAATCCGTTTTTCCTCGCGGCGTCGAAGGACCAGAAGTTTCTGTATTCGATCCACGCGAAGACCTTCGGCGGCAAAGAGAACGAAGAGATCGCCGCGTACCAAATCGAGGGACGTACCGGAAAGCTGAAGCTGCTCAATCGGCAATCAGCTCGCGGAACGGCGGCCTGTTACCTGGACGTTGATGCGACGGGCAAATCGGTGTTCGTGGCGAACTACACGAGCGGCAGTGTCGCGTCGCTGCCCTTGCAGGCGGACGGATCGCTCGGCGAAGCGGCGTCGTTCTTCCAGCACGCGGGTTCGAGCGTCAATGCTGCTCGCCAGAAAGAACCTCACGCGCACTGCATCGTCGTCAGCCCGGACAATCGGTTTGTGTTCGCGGCCGATTTGGGGCTCGATCAAGTGCTTAGCTATCGGCTGGATGCGAAGACGGCGAAGCTGACTCCCAACGATCCGCCGTTCGCGAAGTCGCCGGCCGGAGCGGGGCCGAGGCACCTGACGTTTCCTCCGAACGGCAAGCGAGTCTACGTCATCAACGAACTCGCCAATTCGGTGACGGTGTTCGACTACGATACGCAAGCCGGAAAACTGACCGAGACACAAACCATTTCGACCGTCCCAGCGGACTTCAAAGGGACGAGCCATTGCGCCGACCTGAAGATCACGCCGAACGGCCGCTTTCTGTACGGCACAAATCGCGGACACGACAGCATCGCCGCGTACCGCATCGGCGACGACGGCAAATTGACATTGATCGGCATCGAGCCGAGCCTCGGCAAAGGCCCACAGAACTTGGCGATCCTTCCCGGCGGCGAAACGCTGCTGTGCGCGAACATGCCCGGCAACAACGTCGCGACGTTTCGGATCGACTCGCAATCCGGCAGCTTGAAGTCCGTCGGCGAACCGATCGCGATCACCAGTCCGTCCTGCATCATGGTCCTCAAGTAGGGTGGGTCGAGTCATCGAGGCCCACCAGCGAATTCCTCATCGCCAACAACCGGACGGGCAAGAGTGCCCATCCTCCAAATCCAACTGGAGACTTCCTCCCATGCGCATCCCTCAGACCATCGTTCGCGTGCTGGCCGCCCTCGGTCTCGCGCTGAGTTCGCTGTCCACGTTGAGTGCCGCCGAAAAGCTCAGCCTCAGCAGTCTCTTCACCGATCACGCGGTCTTGCAACGCGACATCGCGGTCCCCGTGTGGGGTAAGGCTGAACCTGGCAGCGAGGTGACCGTCGAATTCGCTGGTCAGAAGAAATCGACCACTGCGGCTGCCGACGGAAAATGGATCGTGCGACTTGATCCGCTGCCAGCCAACTCCGAGCCGCGAGACCTGATCGTCCAATCAAAAATCGAAAATCAAAAATCGAAAATTAGCGACGTGCTCGTCGGCGAGGTGTGGGTTTGCAGCGGTCAGTCGAACATGGCGTGGACGCTCAAGGCTTCGACCGGTGGCGACGACGCAATCGCTGCGGCCGGTGATGCGCAATTGCGACTCTTTAACGCCGGCGCTCGCGCTGTCGATGAACCGCAGGATTCGATTGGTGGCTCGTGGGCCGTGGACTCCTCGCAGACCGCGACGAATTTCTCCGGCGTCGCGTACTTCTTCGGGAAAGAACTGCGAAAATCGCAGGGGGTTCCGGTCGGACTCATCAAGTCAGCAGTGGGTGGTACTGTTGCCGAAGCGTGGACTCCAAAGTCGGACCTCGAAACAAATCCCACGCTGAAGCCGTTGCTCGATCAGCAGGCCGCGAAGTTGGCGAGCTACCCTCAAGAGCTGGCGAAGTGGAAGGAACGCGAACCCGAACTGCTGAAGAAGTACGAGGCCGATGTCGCAAAGGCCAAAGCCGAGAACAAGCCAGCACCGCGCAAGCCGCAGTTGCCTGACCCTGCGACGAACGTCAATCGTCCGAACGGACTTTACAACGGTTCCATCGCACCGCTCGTGCCATACGCGATTCGCGGAGCGATCTGGTATCAGGGGGAATCGAATTCGGGACGTGGCAAGGAATATCAGACGCTCTTTCCGGCGATGATTACCGCGTGGCGAAAGGCTTGGGCTCAAGGTGATTTCCCGTTCCTGTTCGTGCAGATCGCGCCGCATAACGGCATGTCGCCGGAGATTCGTGAGGCTCAACGGCTCACGGTGCAAACGACTCAGAACACTGCGATGGCCGTGACCATAGACGTCGGCGAAGCGGCTGACATTCATCCGAAGGCCAAGCAACCAGTCGGCCAACGACTGGCCCTCGCCGCGCGAGCACTCGCGCATGGCGAGAAGATCGAATACTCCGGCCCGGCCTATGACTCGCTGAGCGTCAGCGGCAACAAAGCCACGCTGAACTTCAAGCATGTCGGCGGCGGACTGGTCGCGAAAGAGGGAGCACTCAAAGGCTTCACGATCTCTGGTGCCGACGGCAAGTTCGTCGACGCCAAGGCCACGATCGACGGTGACAAGATCGTCGTCACCAGCGATGCGGTCGCCGCTCCGACCGCCGTCCGCTACGGCTGGTCGAACGTGCCGGAGCCGAGCCTCTGGAACAAAGCCGGCTTGCCCGCGTCGCCGTTCCAAACCGACGGCGCGTTCGCGCTTGAAGAAGGCTTCGAGATGCTGCTCAACGGCACCGACCTGACCGGCTGGCACTACGCGAATGGCCCTGAGTTCAAAGCCCAGCAGCACGCCAGTGACGGCCGCTACACCGCTCGCGATGGTCGCATCGTCGTGAATCCCGGAAAAGGTCTCGCTCAGATGTGGACCACGCGCGAGTTCGCTCACGACTTCCACTTGAAGCTGGAGTTCCGCGCCGGAGTCAACGCCGACAGTGGCATCTTCCTCCGCAAGCCACAGCTTCAATGCCGCGACTACCTGGTGGCCGGTCCGTACAAAGAACTGACGAAGTACAAGCCGCAGGACTGGAACGAAATCGAAGTCATCGTCAAAGGCAAAGTCGCCACCTGCACCTGCAACGGCGAGGAACTGAAATTCCCCAACGAGCTGCCCTCCACCGGCCCCATCGGCCTCGAAGCCGACCGCGGCCAAATGGAATACCGCCGCATTCGCATTCGCGAAGTGCCGTGAACCGAAGGGGACGTCGCATTCCTCCGCCACGACTTCTGGTCCAGCCGACGAACAAGGATTCTCAAAGAATCACTGTTCGATGTTCGGTCGCGCTGATTCCACTTGGGTGAATGTCCGCGTGATGAACCTTGAGCACCGCGCGTGAGACAACGTCTGCACGCTGACGTTTTGCGTTGAAAATTTCATGCGTGCGATGACAACAAACCGCTTTCGATTTTCGTTCTGATCTCATCGCGCACGCGGCGGAACTCGGCGAGGCGTTGGTCATCGGAGCCGCCTGCGTGGTAGGGGTCGTCGAACGGCCAGTGCCAACGCTCGACTTGGCCGGGGAACAGCGGGCATTCCTTCTCGGCGTTGCCGCAGACGCTGATGATGAGATCCGGCGGTGTTCCCTGCGGCGGCAAGAATTCGCGGATGTGTTTGCTCACTTGCTGAGAAATCTCGACGCCCGCCTCGCGCATCACCTGCACGGCCAGCGGATGGACATACCCGGCCGGCTTCGCTCCGGCAGACAGACTTTCAAACCGGTCCCCCGCCAGATGCCGCAGCCAACCCTCGGCCATCTGACTGCGACACGAGTTGCCCGTGCAGAGAAAGAGAACCCGACGTCGATTGCTCATGCTGCTGTCACTCACCGAAGACGTTCCTTCATGGCTGTGTGATCAAGAGAGGTTTGTCTGGTCGCGGATACCGGCGACATGAACTCAATCATCCTCGGCTTTTTGAATGAGAAAGTCATCCAGTGAAAGGTCGCGTTGAGCCAAATGGCGAATCGCAATGACCAGCACCTGATTTGGTCGGATCGTAAACACGGCCCGATGTGTCGGTCGTCGGCCAATCCCAAAGTACAAGTCACGGATTTCAAATGGAAAACCGTCGCTTTCGCGAGACACGACACAACGCTGCGGATTCGTGGCTAAAGATTCGATCGCGCCGGCAAACGCGTTGTACCATTTCGCGGCCTGGGGTTGGGAGCGGTTGTCAGCCCACCACGCATGGGCCGCTTCCAGATTGGCGTGAGCTTGATCGGTCAACAAAACCTGATAGTTCATGCCTTGTCCGCAAGGTTATGTTTCTGTCGAAACTCCGCGTCAATTTCCGAGAATGGGCGGAATCGCCCCGCTTCCACATCCTCGATCCCCGCTTGGATTGCCGCTAGATCATCCGACTCGCGCTCCAGCGCGGTGATCGCCGCTCGCAAGACGTCGTCTTCGGTCTGAAAATGGCCTCGCTCAAGATGTGTGTGAATTCGCTGACTGACGTCGGGCGGAAATGGATAAGGCATCATTTTCTCCTTGGAATGACAGACGACCGGACGCTGCCAGACTACCAGCCACCGGCTGCGGACGCAAAACGTCACATGGAACTTGCCGACCCCAACCGATCAGGGAACTTGCCCTGAACCGTAGCCACGCTCGCCAAGAGCGTGGAAATTCCACGTTAGTCTCACTCTCAAGCACCTGTAGCGTAACCGCAGTGTCGGAAGTAGCGGAGACACTCGTCGGGGCGGAAGTGATCGAGGGTTTGTCCGAGGAAGGCCCAGAGTCGTTCGATGGTTCGCGGGGACTCGCTGCGGACCAGCCATTTGAGTTTCGAGAAGACCAACTCAATCGGGTTCAGGTCGGGGCTGTACGGTGGCAGGTAGACCAGTGTGGCTCCGGCGGCCGTGATCGCTTCGCGGATGCCAGCGACCTTGTGCGCGGAGAGGTTGTCCATCACCACGAGATCGCCGGCACGCAGAGTCGGCGCGAGCTGTTGTTGGACGTAGGCCAGGAACAGTTCGCCGTTCATCGCACCGTCGATGACCAGCGGTGCGGTCAGGCCGTCGTGACGCAACGCTGCGACGAAGGTGGTCGTCTTCCAGTGGCCGTGAGGCACCTTGGCGATCAAGCGTTGGCCACGACGGCTGCGGCCGTAACGCCGAGTCATGTTGGTGCTGGCCCACGTCTCATCCAGAAACACCAGACGACGCGGATCGACACCAATCACCTCCGCGTGCCACGCGATCCGACGCTCGTGGACATCGGGCCGATCTTGCTCCGAGGCACACAAGACTTTTTTTTGAAGGTCAACTGCAAGGCTCGCAACGCGCGAGACAACGTCTGCACGCTGATGTCGATCCCCAGCCGCTCACGCAGTTCCGGCAGCGTGACATCGGGTTGCTCACGGACCAGTTCCTCCAGCCGTTCGCGATGCGCCAGCCACTTCGGCTCCGCCGCGTGACCTGCGGGCCGGGGAGCGACTTCACCGCTCTCGCGGCGACGTTGCTTGAGACGCCGAATCCAAGATTCGCTCACGCGATACTTCACAGCCACCTGACGAACTTCCATCCCCGCATCGCAGTCCGCGAACACACGCTCTCGCAAATCCATCGAGTAAGCCTTCATGACAACCCTCCTGTGGTTGCCTGTCTTACTCAATCTGCGCCAATGGCGCTAGAGTTCCGTGGGATGCGCACTAGAGCGATGCTCACCCACGCTCTTGGCGAACGTGGCTACGCGGCCAGCGGATGGACATACCCGGCCGGCTTCGCTCCGGCGGACAGACTTTCAAACCGGTCCCCCCGCCAGATGCCGCAACCAACCCTCCGCCATCTGACTGCGACACGAGTTGCCCGTGCAGAGAAAAAGAACCCGACGTCGGTTGCGCGTGCTGTTTTCACTCACCAAAGACGATCCTTCATGAGGCTGAAGATCCTTCAGACCCGCTTGTTGTTGAGTCCGAGCCGCATAAGTATTGCATCCGCAGAGCCGGTGAAGGCGACGGCTTGCTCGCTAGAGAACAGAAGGTCAACAGCTTGCTGATCGGCCAAGATGACCCTCAAGATCATGTGTCCGTTGCCTTCTAAGAGTTCGACAACGTGTTCGGTTCCGTCTGGCTCCCCGCAGGATGAGCCGCGGAGCTTTCCATATCGATCCTCTTCAAAATATGAGATAGCAGCCATGTCACGAATTCTCGCTCATTGGATTGGTTGGTTAACGGAAAATTGACAACGTTTGAATCGATTGGGCACAGCGATTGGCGAATGATCTTCAGCCGCACTTGCATGAGCTTGCCGGCTGAAACCAACGGACAAGACCCAATCAATGGGTCGTTCTGAAGTACTCATCAACGTCTGCTTGAGAGGGAACACCTTTGTCTTGACGCCAAAATTCCACACGAACAATCGCTCGGCGAACTTCTGGCTGTGAGACGCGACGCTTGTCTGCCAAGAACTTGATCAGTTCGTCACGCCACTGACGAGCTACCTCACTGGCTCGCTTCGCGGCTGGGTCAATTTTCTTCTCGCAAAGTCGCGATGACTTCTCGCTTCCATATTGCTCGAAATAGTCCAAAGCGATCTTCAGTTCCTGATCGGTCGGGCGCTGGTCTCTGTTTTGACCGTGAACCGTCGCCAGGGATATCAATCCAACGGCCATAATCAGATAAATCGGCTTCATTTGTCCCTCCTAATTTTTGCATGCGCTTTGCGAGTAAACAGTGCCAACCAATCACTGGCAGTGGCGATGGAAACGGACGTCAAACTATCGTCGGAGATTCAACGTGCCAAGTTGCCGCTGGACGGACGGGGATTGATGATTGGTCATTGGCTATTGGCTATTTGTGATTTTGCTGCAATTGCTTGTTCAAAATCATCAATCGCCAATAGCCAATCATCAATCACCAATTCCTCCCGTTTCACGACAGCACCTCCGCCACGACGCGGCCATGCACGTCGGTCAGGCGGTAGTCGCGGCCTTGGAAGCGGAAGGTTAAGCGGGTGTGATCGAAGCCCAAGCAGTGCAGCAGCGTGGCGTTGAGGTCGTGGACGTGGACCGGATCGCGGACGATGTTGAAGCTGTGGTCGTCGGTCTCGCCGAAGGTTTGGCCGCCGCGAATGCCTCCGCCGGCCAGCCACATCGTAAAGCAGCGGCCGAAGTGATCGCGGCCGTAGTTCTCCGGCGTCAGCTTCCCTTGGCAATACACC
>CAZILR010000036.1:0-16794 GCA_964539995.1 uncultured Planctomyces sp. | reverse complement strand
GACTCGGAGGCGCGAGACAAAGCGGCCCTGTCTGAACATCGAGCAGTTGGAGTCACGGATCGTTCTGAGCGTGGACTCGTTCTCCTACCTTCATCCCCCGACACCAGCCGTTCCGAATTCTCCATTGGTGCTGAGTGTTCATCCTGACTCACTCTACCGTGCGCCGCATGGCGGTTCGCTGGCTCAGTATTCGGTCACGGAGAACGATTTTTTGCCGCCGGGGTCTACAGTCAGCGGGGGCGTGCCGATGACCGCCCCGTCCATTCCGGGTAGCTATTCCTATTCCTATCAAGTCACGGATGCTTCCGGCGCGGTCGCGATTGGAACAGCAAGCGTGGTGGCCACGAATTCTGGTCCCGCCACCGTCAGCCGCTACGCAGTGATTCGGCCCAATGGAGCTTCACCGTCACCACCTCCCAATCCCAACAATCTGCCACCACAACCGCTGGGTGGTCAGGCGAATTCGTCCATGTCGATGTATTTCGGGACGACGAATCCAGATCCGGAAGGGGATGCTCTGTCCGCAGCAGCCAGTTCAACGACGGGCAGTGTGAGTCTGTTGCCCTACGTTGTTTACAACGGCAGCCCTCGCCAATGGAATTTCATTTACACACCTCCGTACGGAGTGAACGGACTGGTGGAGGTCTTCGATGTCACCGTCACGGATTCTTTTGGGGCATCTGGAGCGACGAAGATGCACATCGCGGTCACCAACCATCCGGTTTTTCACTGGTTGATGATCGAGGCGAACAACGACAAGGCGGCCTGGGGCAGTCAATGGGATGCTCCGGTGACTGGCAATGTCCTGAGCAACGACCTCAATCCCGACGGATTATCCATGACGGCGGCGTTGGTCGGAACCGCTCCTGCGGGATTGAGCTTTTCCGCCGATGGTTCGTTCTCCTTCATGCCGCCAGATATTGTCGCGTTCATGACGGGGACGGCGGTGACGGTGCCGTACACGGCGACGGATGCGAACGGAACCACCGCCACGGCGACACTGACGATCTCTCCCAAAATCCTGAGTCCCGGCGAGGGAGCGTCGGGCTTGGGCTTTTCCGTCGGAAATGGGACGGTTGGATATGGTGGGGCACTTCTGGCGTATCCCGGGAGCGGTGGTCTCGTGCTCGAACCGCAGTGGCCAGCGGATTACGTTGTCAGCGCCAGCGGTCCAGGTGGCACCGTGCAGTGGAACGGCGGAGTCCCGTCACTCAAGTTGACCACCAACATGAACGTGGGGCTAATCTCTGGAGTCGGAGCGCTCCGCATCGTTGGCAACGGGTCGGGTAACGTGCAGTCGGTCAGCGGCTGTGGAGACGTGCAAATCGTCCTTACGAATGGAGGCAACGTCGGGCCGATCAACGGTGTCGGACGGATCGTTTCGATCTCCACCAGCGGAAGTGTCGCGCCGATCTCCGCCGTTGGTGAGATTGTGCAAATCAACGCGGGTTCGATCAACAGCGTGTCCGTGACGGGACACACGGCAGCCTCTCCGCCGACGGCAGCATCGTGGGAAACATTGCTGCCAACGGAAACATCGACTACGTCGAGGCTCGCGGCGGAACGATCCAAGGCAATGTTTCGTCGGCGATGGGGAAGATCTACCAAGTCACGGCGAACGGCGACATTCAAGGGGACGTGTCGGCTCAGTGGGACATCGGCCGCGTCCGATCCTGGACCGGTTCGATCAATGGAAAAGTCACTTCGTCATTCGGAGACATCTACCAGGTTGTGGCTCCGTTTGGCTCCGTGTTGCAGGAAGTCACTTCCACAATGGGGTCGGTCTATCAAGTGGCCGCCGGGGTCGATGTTGTCAAAGAAGTGAGCGCACAGCTCGATGTCTGGCTGGTCCAAGCGGGCAACGACATCTTGGGCAAAGTCACCGCCACCGCTGGCGGCATCAGCCGAGTGCAAGCCGGAGACGACATTCTTGATGACATCACCGCCGGCCTGGACGTCTGGGGAGTGGATGCCGAAGACTTGCTCGCCGGTGATGTGCAGGCCAATGGTGGCTCGATCGGCACGATCGACGCCTCGTTCATTCAGAGCGACACGATTGAAGCCGCGATCGACATCGGCACCGTCACCGCGCTCCGCCCGCAAGGGCTTCCCGGCGGCGACATCACCGTCGCCACGAGAATCGAAGCCACAACCGGCCACATCCACAGCATCGCCGCCTATCGCTCTCTCTCGGCGACGATCAGCGCCGGCACGTTCGTGAACAGCGTCGCCGCCGGCATCACACAGGACGGAGACCTCAACGGCAGCATCACCGCCGCCACGTCGATCGGAGACGTCACCGACGAACACGGCTCGATCAACGCCACCCTCCTGGCCGGCACGAGCGTCGGCAATGTCACCGCCCGCGACAACGTCACCGGCGACATCACCGCCACGGCCCTCACCATCGCCGACGTCCTCGCCCGCCGAGGGGCCATTGCCGGCAGCATCAAAGCCAAGAAAAGCATCGGCCACGTCACCGCCGGCACCGACATCAACGGCGACATCGAATCCGAAGACGAAAGCCTCGGCGACATTCGAGCTGGAGATGACACGGCGGGAAGTATCTTTGGCTGCATTTCGGCTGGAGCAAATATCGCATCCGTTTCTGCATTCTCGCCGGCGTCTGGACCTTCTGGGACTCCGTCGGTGTTTCCAGAGTTCTTTGGGAGCAGCACCATCTTCGATGGGTTGTTCAATGGCGTTGTTTCGGCGATCACTCCACCGACACCGATCACGGGACTGAGTTCGGGCCATATCAGTGGGAACATCACCGCAACCAACAATGTCGGGGCCGTATTGGCTCAAGGAACCTTGTCGGGCGATGTGAGCGGCTTCAGTGTCGATCACGTTCAAGCGGTTGGAGACATCTCCGGCGACATCTCATCGCCAGGGCGAAAAACGGCAGTCGCGACCAACGGTCGAATCACGGGCAACGTGAGTTCGGGATTTGATCTGTTCGTTTCCGCGTTCGGTGACATCACGGGATCACTGACTTCGTCGATCGGCAATTTGATGCTGACAACCTGGGGCAGCGTCGTCGGAGTTTTGAACTTTGACAAAGTGCTCAATCTGAAGGCATTTGGGAATGTGTCGGGAACGATCATTGGCCCCTCTGGCCAGGGCAACTTTCAAGTCGGTGGAGACTTCTTATCAGATCTAACGCTGATGGGTGAGACGTACCTCACAGTGGCAGGGTCGATCTTAAGTTCAGCAATCAACATCACCGCTGGTCCGCTAGGGCTGTGGGCATATCAATTGAATACAGGAACCTTAAACGTCTTTGGCACCGTTCTGGGTTACAGTCTTCAGAGTATCAACACCACGGTCGCCAGCGCCGAAAAAGTGATGATGGTGACTTGGGATAACTTCACGGGCAACGTCACCGCAGACCATGACATCAGCATCCAGGCGCTGGGAGACGTGAACGCCGGTGGCGGAAGAACCGTCAAGAGCAATCAGGGAAACATCAACATCAGCGGGATGAATGTCGGTGGCACCATCAAGACGCTTTCCGCAGGTGGCTCAGCAGCGGTGGGCAACATAGGAATCGTCGCGGACGACGTGAATGCGCAGATCAACGCTGCACGCAGCGTGAGCGTGAAAGTGCAAGGGAACATCAATGGTAACGTCACCGCGGCGAGCGTGGTCAGCCTGTATTCGTCGCTCGACATGAACGCGCAAGTATCGGCGGGATCACACGTCAGTGAAACACATCATGTGACGGCGTGGGGTGCCGTGAACGGGAGCATCACCGCGAACTCGTCGATCGAGGTGTTTTCGTATGGGAGCCTCAGCGGGAATGTTTCGATCACGGCGGGAAGCACGCCGTATCCCAAAGATGCCAGCGTCACGACTTGGGGATCACTGTCGGGCAACGTGACATCGGCTGGCGACATCTCCGTATTCGCGAACGAGGGTGTGACAGGAACGGTGACTTCCACTGACGACGTTTCCGTGGTGTCGTATGGAGATGTCACCGGAAACATCACCGGCGGGCTGAGTGCCGGTCCAGGTGCCGATGATGCGAGTGAGCGAGTGGCCTTCGTCATGGCTTACGGGAATCTGTCGGGCAATGTCAAAGCGGACGGCGGAGTGGCGGTTCGTATTTACGGTGACGTTTCGGGGGACGTGACATCGCAGTCGGGCGCGGTCAATGTCCAAGCCTTGCCCAACGTGTCACCTCCAATGGCACCGGCCGGCACGACTCCGGAGGACTTTCTGAGCACTCTGTCGGGCATGACGGCGGATGCTTTGTTGGTCTCGACATCGGCGACGTTTCCAACCATCTCCGGCCGTATCAAGGCGGGAACAACGGCCAACGTCTCGTCATCAGGCAACATCGCCTCATCGTCGATCGAAGGTGACGAGGATGTGAGTGTTTCCGCGTTGGATGACGTGACCACTCCGTTAATCACCTCGACTTCGGGCAGTGTGACCGTCAGTGGCGACAACCAAGTTCAGAACGTGCAGATTCAGGCGGCGTTGGATGCCGTCGTGAACTCGTTGGGGAATGTTCAAGTCGATGTCACAGCCGGTCAGAATGTTTCCATCACGGCGGGGGGCAACATCAATGGGAAAGCCAAAGCGACCACCGGAACTTTGGACCTGATGGCGAGAGGAAACATCACCGGGACGAGTGGTGGATCACCGCCTGCGGCAGACTTTGAGTCGGGAAGTTCTTTGTCCGCGGCGGCCTACGGTTCGATCAGCGGAGGGACATTCGCGTCCACCAACGGGAGCGGTTGGTTGTTTGGCAATGCTACGATCAGCAACGCCTCGCTGACCGCCAAGCTGTCCGCTTCGACGAGCACGCTGGGAGACCAAAGCAGTGTCGGCGTGACATCAACGGACGGCAGCGCCTCGGTGGGCGCGGCCGGAGCACTCACGTCGGTCACGATTTCGGCCAAGCTGGATGCGACTGCCGGGGCCGGAACCAACATTTCCGGTTCGGTTTCCTCGACGGACGGCAATGCCTCGGCTGTCTCGGATGGCGTGGCGTGGGATGTGTCGAACAGCCTTTACTGCGTCGCGTCCGGAAGTATTTCCGCTTCGGTCACCGGCAAGCTGGGTGCTTCGGCTTCGACCGGCAACGGCAACATTTCGGGTGACGTGACCTCTTCGGACGGAAACGCCTCGGCGTTCGCCAACGGAAATGTGGCTGGCAAGGTCACGGCCACGATTGGCGATGCGACGGTCAGCGCCAGCGGCACCATCACCCAGGAGATCGCGGCGGGTGGAAAGGCCGATGTCTTCGCGATTGGGGCAATCAGCATTTCGGGAGGTGCGGGTGTCACGGCGGGAGGTGATGCGATCGTCACCACGCTGGATGCTTTGTCCGCCTCGGTCAGTGCGGGGAACGTGGCCACCGTCACCGCCGGATTGAGCATTTCGCAAAACGTGACCGCTGTCGGAGACGCATCGGTCACGAGCATGACGGGGGCGATTTCCGGCGACGTTCAATCGACAAGCGGCAGCGTGACTGTTTCCGCGAGCGGTGCGATCAGCGGCAACATGACCGGGGCGGTGAACGCGACCGTCGACTCGTTGGCCTCGATTTCCGGCAATGTGACCGCGACGAGCGGCAACGCGACGGTGGCTGCTTCGGGTGGTTCGCTGTCGGGCAATGTGCAAGCCGGACAAACCGCTGGTGTGTTCGCTCTGCAAAGCATCACGGGGACCGTGGATGCCATCGCGTTGGATGCCTTGATCTCGACGTTTGGCAGTCAAGTCGGCACGGTCACTGCCGGTCGCGATGTGGAACTGTTCGCGGCCGGGACGTTGTCCGCCCTCGTGACCGCTGGTGAGGACGCGAATGTCTTCGCCAATGGCGGCATCACGGGCAACATCACGGCCACGTCGGGCGATGCCAACGTCATGACGTGGGGCGGACTCGCGAATACGACCTTCGCGGGTGGTTCCGCATCAACCTTCAGTGGCGGCGGCACGAACGTCACGCTGACGGCGGTCACTGGTGATGCGTCGGTGTATTCGTTCGGCTCGACCGTGGGATGGGTCACGGCCGCAGGGAACGCCACGCTTTGGTCGGCGGGATCACTCAACGGTTCGCTGACCGCGACCAGCGGCGATGCGAGCGCGGTGTCGTGGTCCACGTCGCAAGTGATCGTCTCGGCGGGGCAGGATGCGTTCGTCTTTTCTCGCGGCTGGAATCAAAGCTGGGTGACGAATGCGGGACGGGATGCGACGCTGGTGTCGCTGGACCAGTATCAAGGGATGGTCAACGCGACTCGCGATGCGTTCGTGTACGCGGTCGAAGGGGTGCAAAACGTCGGAGCCACCGGCGGTCGCGATTCGGCCGTGGTCTCGTGGGGACCGGCCGGGCCGGGCGTGGTGGTGACTGGTCCGAACAGCGCGCTGCTGTGGGCTGATGGCGACATCTCCAATGCCGGAGTCACGTCGAGCGGAGGCTCGGCGGTCGCGATTGGATACGGCAACGCGACGTTGCTGAATGTCTCTGGCGCGACGGATGCCGCCGCGATCGTGACCGGGACGATGATCGGTTGGGTGTCTGGCACCGACTTCGCCGCGTTGATCGCGTTGGGCGGATTCGTCACCGGCAGTGTCACCTCGTCGGCGGGCGATGGAGTGATTCTCAGCGAGGGGGACATTGCCGGCTCGTTGAATGTGGCGGGGGACGGTGGGTTGTACGCCTACGGGGACATCACCGGCAGTCATTCGGCGGGGAACGACCTCGCGGCGTTCACGTTCGGCTCGTTCAACGGCAGCTTGTCGGCGGGGCGTGACGTGCTGGGGGTGACGAGTGTCGGCGATCTGCTCGGTTCGATCACGGCGGGTCGCAATATCGGCGGTGCCAACGGCGGCGGAGGGATTCGGAGCTACTCGCAGATCAACGCGAGCCTCTCGGCGTTGAATCTGGCGAGCGATCCGGACGGCGGGGCGATCAGCAGCGTGATCGCGAACGGGGCGATTTCCGGTTCGATCTCTGCGGCGGGAGTGCTCGGTTCGGTGACGTCCGGGGCGGACATCTTCGCGACGATCTCCGCTGGGACGTTGGGGACGGTCACGGCCTGGGACACCGCGACGGCGGGATCAACACCGCCGACGGCTCCGGCGTCGATCGTGCCGACGTTGTTGGCTCAGGTCGCCACCGCGCGGGGGATGGTCGTCACGGAACGCTCGAACGCCGACAACGATTTTCTGACGCTCGTGTCCGACGTGGCGACGGCTCAATCGGACGCGGCGGCGGACATCGTGACGGCTCAGAGCGACGTGGTCACGCAAACGGCTCAAGCCGTCAGCGACGCGGCCACGGAGTTGAGCAACGCTCAAGCGGCGGCGGCTCCGCAGTTCACCAGCGGGGAAGCGGTGGCTCTGGCGAACGCTCAGACGACTCGCGATTCGGTGAATTCCTCAGAGAGTTCCTTCGATGCCGAATTGGCGACGCAGACGACCGCTCACAACAACGCGCAACTGGCGGCGGCGCAGGACGCCGCCAGCCTGGCCATCAAGATCGCGACCAGCCGCATCCAGGTCACGCTGGACAAAGCCCAGGCCGCACAGGAACTCAGCGACCAACTCGATGCCGAACGGGATTGGGACGGCAAGTGGAACGAGCGCTTTCAGACAATCGTCAATGCCCTGACTGATCCTTCCACGCCGTACAACATCATTCGCGAACGGTTCAATGACCTGAGCAACCAGTGGCAGACCATGAACGGCCTCGCGGATGAAGCGCAGTTGAGCGGTGTGCGTCGCTACTACATGGTGATCGGCTCCATCGTCGCGGACATGGTCGGCCTGCGACAGTTGCAAGGAGCTTGGGACGGAGCCGATCCCTACACCCTGCAAAAATGGGGCACCGCCGAACGCATCCTCAACGGCGCACTCGGCGCGTTCTCGCTCGTCACCACCGCCGTCGGCATCAGCTCCTTCATGAGCCGCATGGTCTCGCCCTGCTCCAGCTACCACTGGCAAGCCTGCTTCACCGCCGACATGTTGGCCGAGAACCCGCCAGAGGCGCAGACACTTGTCCTCGAGATGGCCGGGCCACCAGACATCGACAGCGAATCAGCGTCGTGGTTCGGAGCGGCGTTCGCCATCGCGACTACCGGACTCAGCGGCGGCTACCTGCTGATGGAACGGCAGCGCGTCCGCGAGCGAAAACGGCGCTGGCAACAAACCATCGATGATCTCTTCGGCGGTAATCTGCTGGATGACGTGCTGCTGCCGACGGCCTGAAACCGTTTTCGCTTGAACTTCTTTCCTGCAACCCATTCACTCCCAACGGAGCTTCCCATGAAAACCAACTCGACCGATTTGCTGAACCTGACTGCGACCGATTCGCCGCGTCGCTCGTGGCTGCTGCGATCCTGGATCGTCGGCTGTTTGCTGGCGATCAGCTTCTGCGTCTTCAAAGGCTTGGAGGCTTCGTCCTCGACGAAGCCGACAACTCGGCAAACCACGGTAACGAAGGAGGTCCGCCGCCAGACGCGGATGGGCGAGATCAAGGTCGGTGACGTCGTCTTGGCTCGCGATGAGTTCGGCGACACGGTCGCGCCCAAGAAAGTCACGCGAGTCTTCCGCCGCACGTCAGACCATCTGCGGCTGCTGACCTTTGAAACTCGCGACGGCACGCGGCAAACCGTCAAGACCACGGACGAACATCCTTTCGCGCTGGCTGACTCGCTCGACTTCGTCCCGGCTAAAGACCTCACGCTCGGCACGGGAGTCCCCGGCCCGAAAGGCGAACGCCAAACCCTCGTCGCCACCACCCGCGAAGAGCACCCCGAAGGCATCCCCGTCTTCAACTTCGAGGTTGAAGGATTTCACACGTATTTCGTATCTGGAGATGGCGAGGCGGTGCTTGTTCACAACACATGCCATGTTGCGGAATTTGAGCACAGAAACAGCCGAGGGCGGGTCATCAATGCGGGAGAGGTTCGCAGTGGCGGTACGCACCCTGGACGACGATTGTCTTGGACTGAGCAGCAAGCAGTTCATACCGAACGGATAATTGTCGATGTCTTGGATGACATTTCTGGCTTGAAACAGGGACACACCCTGACCATTCGAGGACAACTGCCGCCGTGTCGTGCGTGCGTTGAGGCGATGGAAGATGCCGCAGCACAATCTGGCGCGACAATTATCTATCAATGGCCAGAAGGGTTTGAAATCTATTGAGAAGTTACGCTTTCGAAAGCCGCACATGACGTCATTTACAAGCCAATATCTTCGCACTCTCCAAGCACTTTTCGGAAAATGTCGAAAGCCACAAGGGCTGTCACAGAAGACAATCGAGACCGTTGAAAAACGTCTTGGTATTGTGCTGCCGCGCGCGCTGCGCGAGTTTTATAAGACAATTGGAGGCGAAAGACGTCTAGTCTGTTGCTACAACCGATTTCGAGAACCGGGCGGCTTATCGATCCAAAATGAGCGACTCATCTTTGGGGAAGAAAATCAAGGTGTCGTGGTATGGGGGATCGAACGCAAGTTACTTCGATTGCCTGACCCACCGGTCTTTCAAGGATCTCCAGATGGGCACATCTGGTTCCGCGAAGGCGTCACACTTTCGGATTTTTTTCAACGCGCACTCTGCTGGCAGTGTGTGAATGGCGGCATGAAGTATCGTTTTTCAGGAATTGCGACGCGTCAGGTAATCCGCAACGCATTCACCTCTCTCTCGGCGATCGGCAATACACATGTTGGCGATCGGTATGATTTACGGGCGCTGGCGAAAGGCGGTGTCACTGTATGCTTTGTTGGTCGTGGAAAAGATTCGTTCGCATATTCTGCGAGCAACTCAAAACGAGCGCTGATTGCGGCTTGCGAATTCATTGGGATTCCGACGGACGAATGAGGGCACAACGTTGTCAGTGACGGGCGTAGTCTCGCCCTGCGGCAGCTACCACTGGCAAGCCTGCTTCACCGCCGACATGCTGGCCGAGAACCTGCCGGAGGCTCAGACACAGATCGTCGAGACTGCCGGACCACCGGATGTGAAGGGAAGAAAGGGGAAGGGAAGAAAGGAAGGGAAGAAAGGGGACGCAGCTCTTTGGGAAGGGAAAAGGGGTCAGGTCTCATTTATGCGATTTGAGACCTGACCCTTTTTCTCTCCTCCTTTTTCTCTCCTTTTTCTCTCCCCCATGACAAGACAGGGTTTACTCCGTCGAAAGGCGACCTCCGGGGCGGCTTCTACAACAATGAGTTTATGAATCGGGTGAAGGCTCTAGGCGATGAAATCACCGTACAGGACGTACTTGACATTCGAGATAGCCTGATGGGGTTGTTCTACCAATGACGAAAATTTTCTTAATCGATGATCCGGCCAACCCGGAATTTGCACGGTTCGCTGCCGTTGGAACATGGTCGCCCGGGATTGTCTGCCCAGAGTGTCGAGGAGCGACCTCGCTGAAAGTCACTCCACTTCTCGTTCAGTGGGATATTGGGTCGGACAAGATTGGTGACTTTTCGTGGTCAATGTATACATGCATTGTCACGGAAAAGGTTGTCCGAAGTTTTCGAGAGGATGATCTCGAATGCGAGTTTCGCGCAGCCGAGGTCATTGCTCCAACCGAGCGAATGCGCAAACGGGATGCTCGTGTCCCATTTCCGTACGAAGGTCCGAAGTTGAAATGGCTTGTTGCGAACCGCGTTGTGAACCTGGATGAAGAGATTAATGGAATTGCGATTAAGAGAATCTGCACAACGTGCTGCCGGATTTACAAAACTGTGAAGACGAATGGGATCGTGATCGATCAGTCCAACTTAGGTGATGCGTCCATCTTCCGCATTGCTTCGAACGGCCGGTCTGACGCGATTTTCGTAACAGAGGATGCGAAGCTGACCATCGAAAGTCACGGCTTCACGAACATTGCATTTCGTGAAGCTGGTATCGTTCGAGCATAGCCGTAGTGGTCGACTTGATACATGACCAGAATGGCACTGTTCGCACACATGCCAATTGGTCCGTACTACGGAAATAATCATGGAATTTGAAATCGATGGCGAACTGCTAGGCATCCTTCGACAAATTACTTCGTCGGGTAGAACAGAAGAGGAGTGGGCTGAGATTGAGTCCGAATGAAAAAAGGGGTCAGGTCTCATTAACTAAATAGACCTGACCCCTTTTCTCCCTCTCCGCCGGAATGACCTCCGCCGGAAACCTGACCGTGACGGCGGGTGGCGACGTCAGTGGCATCATGCAGGCGGGGAGCAGTGGGACTCACAACGTCTCGGTCTCGGCCTTGGGGGTCGGTGTCGGCGGCGCGACCGCGAACGGCGCGGTCAACGGCACCATCAACGCCGGAGGCAACGCGACGGTCTATGCCAAGGGAGGCGTGACCGCGACCGTCGTGGGGACCAACGGCAACGCCTCGGTCATCACGCGCGACACGTTCCAAGGGAGCGTCACGGCGGGACTCGATGCGACGCTCGCGACCGGCAATGCCATCACGTCCGCCACGGTGGATGCCGGGCAGGATGCGAACGTCTCGTCGCACGCGAGCGTGTCGAGCACCAACATCACGGCCGATCGCCATGCCAGTCTGTGGGCCGCCGGGGCCATCAGTGGCAGCAGTGTCCTCGCCAGCGATTTCGGCAGCGGCAGCTATCAAGCGGGGACCGCGTCGGTCTCGTCGCTCGCCTCGCTGAGCAACGTCACCGCCAAGGCGGGGGACGACGTGTCGCTGTACTCGGGCGGAACGATGTCCTCGGCGACGGCGCAGTCGCGACAGGGAAGCATCACGGCCTCCTCGCTGGGAACGCTCGATGGTCAGTTCACGGCCGGAAGCGGAGTGACGCTCGTGTCGCTCGGCAGCATCAGCAGCGGCACGTTCGTGCAAGCGGGAGGCTATCAAGCCGGGACCGTCGATCTCTTCGCCGCGAACAACATCAACGGCAGCTACCTCGTGACCGGCGACGTCGTCGCGTCCGCCATGTCCAACGTCAAGGGGACGTACAACGTGACCAGCGGCACAGCCACGCTGTTCGGCGGCGACGATGCCGATGCCAGCGTGACCGCCGACGGCAACGTCGTCGTCAACGCCGGGAGCGAGGTCAAGAACAACCTGACCAGCAACAACGGCACGGTGACGGCCGGAGTCTCCGGCGCGACGGGTGGCGGAGCGATCTCCGCGACGGTGCAGGCTCAGACGGGAGCGACCCTCACGAATCTGCTCGGCGACGTCACCGGCGCGATCACCGTGGCGGCGGGCGGCGCGAGCATCACCGCCGACGGGCAACTCAGCTCGACGATCACCACGACCGGCGGCGACCTCGTCGCGCGCGTCACCGGCACGATCTCGTCGAGCACTCTCACGGCGAACAGCGGAGCGATCGACCTCGCCACGCTGGCGAGCATTTCCTCCGCCGTGACCGCGAACGCCGACACGACCCTGACCGCCTGGGCCGGCCTGAGCATCAACGGCACCTTGACCGCCGACGGCAACGTCAGCCTCGTCTCGCAAACGCAGAACGTGGCCGGGGCCGTCACCTCGAACACCGGCAACGTCTCGATCTCCGCGCTGACCACGGTGAGCGCGACGGTGCAAGCCCAACTCGACGCCTCGGTCTACGCCCTCGACGGCATCAGCGGTTCGGTGACGACAACGGCCGGAGACGCGACGGTCGTGGCGCTCGACGGCCCGATCAGCGGCCCGGTCAACGCGGGCGATTCGTTGTTGGCCTTCGCGATGACCAACATCGGCGGCGGACTCTCGGCGGCGAGCGATGCCGAGGTCATGGCGTTCGGCAATCTCAACGCGATGGTCGTCGCGGGGGGCGATGTCTCGGTCACTTTGGGAGGTTCGACCACCGCGTCGATCTCGGCAGGCTGGGATGCCAACGTCTCGGCGCTCGGCGGAGTCAACAGCCCGGTCACGGCGGGACAGCACGCGAACGTCGTGGCGTTCGGCCCGATCCCCGGTTCGATCACCGCGACGACGGGCGATGCGAACGTCTTCACGGCCGCCGCGATGAGCGGCAACCTCCTCGCCGGCAACGACGCGAACCTGTTCACCGGCGGCGGCAGCAACAACGTCGTCAACGCCGGTCGCGACGCGAGCGTCACATCGCTGTCGAACGCCGCTGGCTTGTTCAGCGCCGGACGCGATGTCTCGGTGATCGCCTTCGGCACCGTCGCGGGAGCCGTGCTCGCCGGACGAAACGCGGAGGTCGCCTCGCTGCTGTCCGCGAACACCGCGCTGGTCACGGCGACGCTCGGCGATGCGAACCTGTTCGCCTACGGCTTGCTCAACAGCATGACGACGGCAACCAACGGCGATGTCTCAGCCACGTCGTTCGGCACGCTGCAAGGGAGCTTCACCGGAGCCGACGTCTCGGTGTTCTCGGTCGGTTCGATGCCGATGGTCAACGTCAACGCCAGCGGCCACGCCAGCGCCGTCTCCTGGGGTTCCGTGAGCGGCCCCGCCAACATCAGCGGCGACGCCTCGGCAATGGCGTGGTCCGCCGGGAGCTTCGACGGCTCGGTCACGTCGTCACTCGGCTCAGCCGCTGTGATCTCCTTCGGCAACATCACATCCCTCGCCGGCATCAACGGAGCCACCGACGCCGTCGCCCTGTCCGTCGGCGACTTCTTCGGCTCGGTCGTGGCGGGTGACTTCGCTGGGTTGGTGACGCTGGGCAGCTTCACCGCTGGAGGAGTCATTGGCAGCGACGCGGTCGTGTTGAGCCAAGGTCCGCTCAACGGCTCGGTGAGTGCAACGAACGACGTGGCGGCGTTCTCGCTGAGCCATCTCACCGGGAACCTGACCGCCGGCAACGACGTGACGCTGGCCGCGTTCGGCAACATCAACTCGACGGTCAACGCCGGTCGGGACATCGCCGACATTTGGGCCGTCGGCGACATCAGCGGCTCGTTCACCGCCACGCGGAACATCGACGAGGTCTTCAGCTACGGCTCGATCAATGCCATGCTGGACGCGATCGGCACGACCGGCGATTCCGAGACCGGCAACATCGGCCCGATTCAAGCCGTCGGAACGATCGGCGGAACATTCACCGCCGGGACGTCGATCGGCGACATCACGGCGGGGAACGCCATCAGCGTGACCGCAACGGCCCCGACCGTCGGCACGATCACGCCGTTCGACACGGCTTTGGCCGCGCTAACCGCACCGACGCCACCAATGCCAATCACCGGAGCCGTGCTCGCTGCGCTGGCGATCGCCCAAGGAATGGTGACGACCGCCGTCACCGACTACTTCAACGACGCCAGCCAAGTTCTGTCGGACTCGACGACCGCAATCGGCGATGCGCAGTTCAACGCGATCAACGCCTTCAACCTCGCGCAGGCCAACCTCGCTGCGAGCAACACGCAACTGCGAACCGACGCGACTGACGCCTACAACCAAGCGGTCAGCGACACGTCGTCTGCGTACTCGACGGCTCGCGGCGAAGCCAACTCCGCTTGGGGCGACTTGCAAACCGCCGTCGGTGACTTGACGACCGCCGCGATGCTGGCGAACAGCGATGCGCAAGCGGCGTCTACGAACTTGCTGTTGGACCTGGACACGCAACTGACCAACATCGCCACGGCGATGACGACCGCCGATACCGAAATGTTCACGGACCAGGCTCTCGCGTCAGGCGCAGCGAGCGCGGAGATTGCCGCTCGCCCCGCGCAGTGGAACAACGACTGGTGGGCCTGGGTCAACAGCCGCGTTCAGACCACGGAAAACTGGATCGGCGTCGGACAGGTGGCGATGTTGCCTCTGATGATCACGCCTGCGGCTCCGTATGCCATCGGCGCGACCATGCTCTTGGGGGTCGCGAGCCTCGCCATCAATCTCTATCAGGGAGACGGCCTCGGCATCGCTTGGAGTACCGTCGATGTCGCAACCTCTGGAGTCGGCAGCAAAATCAAAGGTGTGTTCGGTGGACTTCGCCGGGCATTGGGCGGGTCTGACGAAGTTGCCACGGTCGTCGCTCGTGTCGCGCAAGAATGCTTCGTAGCTGGAACGCCGACCGATGTTGCTGGAGGCGACGCCGAAGCACAGGCGAATTTCGAGTGGTTCTTCTGTCTGACAGGCTGCGGAGCACTGGTTTTGCTGACGATCGACCTCGAACGGAAGCGGCGCAAACGCACGGCAGACATCGACCGCCTGTTTGCCAGCGATCCGTGGGACGAACTGTGGGAACCCAAATGAACGCCATCGACTGAGGGTCTCTGTTCTGAATCGAATTTCCCGACCACAATCTTCCGCTTAGGAGTTCTGAATCATGTCCATCGTTCACGAACATCGTGAAACATTCATCACTTCGCGAAGTCGCACGTCGCTGGTTGATCCTCCGTTGAAGTCTCGAGTGTCGCTGCTCGGCGGGTTCGCATGGACGCTGCTATTGGCGAGCGTAGCTGGCTTCTTTGCCTGCCGAACGACCGCAACGCCAACGAAACGAGTCGCGCAAAAGCCGATCGAACAGGTCCGACTGCTAGACCGCATGGCGGGCACGAACCCCATCCGCTCGGACGCGGAGTCATTGCCCGAACCCGATCCCGCCACGTCACGCGTCGTGAAACTGCAATTGCACGATGACGACAGCCAACTGGTCGAAATCGAAATGGTGCAGTCGCTGAAGTGGCTGGAGAACTTCGACGCGAAGATCGGCAACACGATTGACCTCAACCTGCCTGAAGTCGGAGCCGTCGGTGAAGCGAGGGTTGTGTCCATCGAACCCTGTCCGCCAATTCCATCAGGACGCGGCAACCTCGTCACGGCACTCTTCAAACACCACGCCAAGCAAGCGATCAACTTACACGTCGCCAACTCGGCTGAGCCAATCGGTGTGACGCCTAACCATCCCATCTGGTCCGAAGACCGCCAAACCTTCGTCCCCGCCGGACAACTCCACCCTGGCGAACGCCTTCGCACCCGCACCGGCGAAACCACGACCATCATCAGCGTCCTGCCCCGCCCCGGCCCCGAACCCGTCTACAACCTCCAAGTCCACGGCGAACACGTCTATCAAGTGGGGACGTCTGGACTGCTTGTTCACAACAAAGCGGCACGCGTTGGCGAAACCCTTGAGCAAACTGCTGGAAATCTACGGATTAACATTTGGGGTGCCGGTGAAGCACCAGCCTTCCTTGATGTGGCGCTTCCAGGAAATTGGGCGAACGGGCGAGTACTGACGCCGAGTTTGGCCAGCGGTTCTGCCGCCGAAATCCTCGTCAGAAATGCGCCTGTCCCGATCGCCGAAATGAAACGGCTTGCACGTCCCGGAACACGAATCAGCATCAATCAAGCATTGGAAGGGTCACAGGCGGACGCTGTGCTTAGTGCTTTTGACGGTCAATACACAGTCATTCGCGATGTTGTCCTAGAAACGAACGGCGTTCTACATCGGATATTGCAAATCGTAATCAACTGAAGGGCGAGTCATGCGGTCGTTTGACGAACTAAAAGCATTACGAAATGCGGACATTAGAATTCTGGATCGGTTGGGTGATTGGAAACCGCTCGAAAGGGAACGAGGGCTTCTAGTCATTCATGCGCCGTGGAGTGGTCCATCCTGTCGTCAAATGAAAAATCTCACGGAGCTTCTTCAGCAACGTCCAGCATCGCATTTCCTGATTTATGTGGTGTCCTCTGACAGCCTTTCTGACGAGGCTGTCGCCGAGCTACCGCGGCTTCCACAAGGGTACGGTGAGATTATTCCGTTCGCAGAAGGTCGTTTCGTCGATCAAATTGATTCACGCGATATCGCTGATCTGGATCAACTCTTCGACTTCATCAGGGATTTTGGGACATGAAAGGGAGGGGGAAGGGGGACAAAAGGGGGCAGGTCCAACGGTGT
>CAZILR010000035.1:0-16869 GCA_964539995.1 uncultured Planctomyces sp. | reverse complement strand
CGATCGTCGTGAGCGTAGTTTGCACTCCCATTATCGCCAGCTTCAATATCGCTGGCAGTATGGGGACTACTGTGGCAATCAGCACGATTACCACGACGATCGTTGCTATTTTCTCGAACTGCCCGAAGCCGGCACCGAGAGCGCCGACCGAAAGGATGCTGGAATTCTCTCACCGGTTACTGGAAAGTGAAGATGTGTTTGCGGTCGGAATCGGCCTTTGCTGTTCTCTCGCAGCGTCAGCACGCGATACTTTGACGCCTGCTTGGTCGGCCAGAGAAATCCCATCCACAAGGTTGAGCGTCATGTCCTACGGTTATCGTTCCGAACGTCGTGGAATTCCGATTCGCCCGCAGTGGATCATCGCGTTGATCCTTCTGCTCTTCGGAACATTTCGATTTCTGACGAGCACTCAGGTCAACCCGGTGACGGGCGAGAAGCAGCGAGTCGCGATGTCCGTCCCACAGGAGATCGCGCTCGGCATGCAATCGGCTCCACAGATGGCGGCGCAGATGGGAGGCGAGGCTGATCCTCGTTCACCAGCGGCCGCGCTGGTCCGAGAGGTTGGCGAGCGGCTGGTCGAACATGGTGTTGACCCTAAAAGTCCGTACCGTTTCCAGTTTCACCTGCTGCGCGATCGCGACATGGTCAACGCCTTCGCGTTGCCTGGTGGTCAAATCTTTATCACCACCGGGTTATTCAAGCGCTTGCAGAACGAGGCTCAACTGGCGGGTGTGCTCGGCCACGAGATCGGACACGTCATTCATCGGCACGCCGCGCAGCACATGGCCAAAGGAGAGTTCGGCCAGTCGCTTGTGACAGCGGTTGGCGTCGCCAGTAGCGGTGAACGTCATTCCGGCCGAGCAAATTTACAAATCGCCGCAATGGTCAATTCGATGGTGCAACTCAAGTATGGCCGTGGGGACGAATCGCAGTCGGATCAATTCGGTTTAGAAGCGATGACCGCCGCTGGCTTCGATCCCTCGCAGATGTTGGGCGTGATGAAAATTCTGTCCGAGGTCTCGAAGGGCAATCGTCAACCCGAATGGCTCGGATCGCATCCGCACCCAGAGCATCGCGCTGAGCAGATTGAAGCGTGGCTGCACAAGCAATACCCGAACGGCATTCCCGACAACTTGACCGTCGGCCGCAAGTTCAAATCTCGTTGAACCGATGACTTGCAGGTCAATTCGACCAGAGCTCACATGATGACTGTTGCCCGGATTTGAATCGTTCAGGCTTCTGAAGGCCGATTGACAGCCACAGGTGTTTCCATAAGGCTGTCGGCCGATGTGTTGTGTTCAGGTCGCAATCAGACGACTCTTCTTCAAATGGTAAAGCTCTCGCCAGCGTGAACATCTTGCGGGGAAGTGACATGTTGTGTCAGGGCCATCACCGCCGCGAGTTTCTTCAAATCGGCGCTTTGGGGCTGAGTGGTTTGTCGTTGTCGGATGTGCTTCGTTTGAAAGCACATGGCACAGGTGCTTCAACCACTCCGAAGTCCGTCATCATGGTGTGTCTTCCGGGTGGGCCCAGCCACATCGACATGTATGACGCCAAGCCAGATGCCCCCGTGGAATTCCGGGGAGAATTCGCAACGATCCGGACCAAGATTCCAGGTCTAAACTTCTGCGAGCACATGCCGCTCCAGGCCCAAATCGCCGACAAGTTCTCCGTGATCCAAGGGATCAAGTTCCTGGGGCGGCACGATCCCTACGAGCTTTTGAGTGGCTACCCTTCGGCACGCACGGGAGAAATTCGGGCTGGCGAGAAATGGCCGGTCTTCGGCTCGGTGGTCAGCCGACTCCGCAGCGACGATGTGAACACGATGCCTCCCTACGTCAATCTCAATGACTTGCGGGTGGTTCCGGAAACGGACGATCCGGAGGTGCCGCGCTATCTGGGGTCCGCGCATGGGCCGTTCCGACCGACCGGACCAGGACTGGCGAATCTGCGGCGGCCGACCGATGTGTCCTCCGAGCGACTTGAGCAGCGCAAGACTCTACTTGGCCAGTTCGATCAGGCCCGCCGCGAGGTGGAGTCATCAGAGGGAGTGCAGGTTCTGGATGAATTCCAGCGCCGGGCGTTTGGAATGGTCACCTCGGACGCTGTGTATCGAGCGCTGGACTTGAGCCGTGAAGACGCTCGTGTGCAAGAGCGCTACCAGGGATGCACCGATCTCCTGTTGGCACGGCGGCTCGTGGAAGCCGGCGTCTCCGTGGTCACCGTCGCGCAGGGTGGTGTTCAACGAGGCCCAGGGCTTCCTGTGTTCGGTGTCTGGGATACCCACACAGAGAACTTCCCCCACATGCGCAAACTGCTTCCGGCCTATGACCAAGCGATCTTTACGCTGCTGACCGATCTGTACGAACGCGGCCTCGATCAACAAGTGGCCGTCGTGATCTGGGGCGAGTTCGGCCGCTCTCCGAAAGTGGGAGACGAGACGCGCGCCTTGGGGAGCCGTTTCGCCACCGGCCGCGGCCACTGGTGGGACGCGGGATTCGCGATCGTCGCAGGAGGCGGACTGCGCATGGGACAAGTCGTCGGAGAGACCGACGCGAGAGCCGAACGGGCCAAGGGAAAGCCCTATACGCCACAGAATGTTCTGGCCACGATTTATCACGTCCTGGGTATCGATCCGGCCAAAACATTTCCCGACTACCAAGGCCGGCCAATGCACCTTTTAGATGACCGCGAGAAGATCCAAGAACTGATCTAACCGCTGAATCATTGTCACGTCGCAGACCCGTTCGCAGACGTTCGGCCCAGACATCGACGATCGCTCGTCGAACCGATCGCGACTGGGGGTCTCGTCGAAAGGTCGTTCGATCCGACGATTTGTTGTTGTCCGCGCGGCGTCTTTCCGTTCGGGATCATCCAGGCTGATCGTGGCAGACTCAGGCAACCCCGTCAGGCAGAGTCCGCACCTGCTCACCCTAGCGTTGGCGTAGCGCAAGTCAGAAGTCCAGTTCTTCGGAAAATTCGGCACTCTGCTGTTCGCGGAATCCAGAAATGAACGACGTTGCCGACACGTTGAAAAATGTGAGCTAGATTCAGGCTGTCCGCGACGTCTGCTGAAGCCAACTCCCTTCAAGGCACCGTCGTCTCGTCCTCAGATTTCCCCTTTGATGTCGACAGAGAGGCACATTCATGAAAGCGACTTTGAGCCTAATCGCCGGTATCGCCGCGCTCGTTCCCGCCTTGAGTTTCGGGCAAGCTCCCAGCATTTTTGAATTAAAAGATGCGACGAAAGACGCCTTTGAAGCGACCTCGAAAGCGTTGGACACCATTGAGGCCGATCGCTCGAAAGGGAAAAAAGCCACCGGTGCCAAAAAGGGTTCCACCGCTTCGAAAACATCGGTGAAAAGAAGCAATTCCTCGAAGGCCTCCGCAGACCAAAGCAACTCCTCAGGCGGCACCACGTTTTCCAAACTCGCCGAACGTACGAATAGCCCGGAAGCCAAAAAAGCGGCGAACGAAAAGCGGCTGTCTGCCGAGGAACAAGAGACAAAGTTTCTGAGCTTCTTGGGATCTTCCTCGGACATGGTCTACCGAGTGGCGTTTTCAATCATCGGCGTCGCATTTGCGGTCTGCATTGGGATGCGAATCAAAGAGCGAGTGAAAGACGTGGCCACAGGCCGTCCCAGTCTTTCGAGAAGCAGGATCATCCGCCGTTAGATCCGGCGAGGTCTGCTGACAGCGCGGCGCTAATTTGATTCAGCGACTCCGTACCAATCCCAGGACGGCCCACGCGCTGCCGGCACCGGTGATGGGGATTAGGGATTTCGAGCCTTCGCCATCAGCTTTGATCGGGCGCGAAGTCATTGGCCAGGAACCATCGTCTCGTTGAGTTTTGACCAAGAAAGCTTTGCCGCGCGCGATCACTGGCTCATCGGATTTGAGATCCGTGTGGGACAAGGCGTATAGAGCTTGTCCGGTAGCCCAGGCGTCGCTGACCATACCCGGCGACTGGCTCCAACCACCGTCCGCGTTTTGTCGATCGCGGATACGCTGGATCAGTATCACGACCTCATTCGCGGGACGATCCAGTCGCTGCCAGAGAACAAGACGCATGGCGATCGATTGCGGATCGCCATCTGTTTTCGTTTCGACAAGCCACTTTATCCCCTGATCACGCGCGACCTTCGCCGACTCGTCACCCGCTGCCGCTACGGGTATCACCGCCAGAGTCGCCAGCGCGGTCACGCTCTCGTCGGAGTTGCCGAAAATCGGCGGACGAGTTTCCGGCCACCATGCCCACGCTCCGCTTTCGGTCTGATCGCTTTTCACAGTCTCGACGAGCCGTTTCAAACCGGCCTGCGAAACGGCGTCCGGCTGCGCATCTGCTCCCAGCGCGAGCGCGAACCAAACCGCTTTCGCATTCCATGCCTTGGGGATGCCAGGAGGACGTGGCAGGCTGGTCCTGCCATCGCCCGACTCGGCAACCCATTTCGTCATCTCTGTCAGCACTGGTTCATCGACGGAATAGCCTCGCTGCTTGGCTTCACGCATCGCCCAAGCCACTTGAGCCGCATGATGGCAAGACGCGCAGTTGTACTCCTTCTTCCAAGCCAGCGCGTCTTTGGCAAGGAACGCGAGACCGCGATCAATCGCTGTACCGACCGTTGGCTCCTGAGCAGATGCCACACTCGAAAACGCAATCATGCAGATGACGAAGAGAGATCGCATGTTGGTGCTCCACGAGTTTGTCGGTCCTCAAATTGTCAGCCAGCGATCACGCGACGCGATTTCCCATTGATCGACGAGTTCTCCGCCCGCAATCACGAACATCGCTCGGTGCAAGGCACAAGTCGGGCAGACGTGTCGCGGGATCGCCATCAATTCATCGCCCGGCTGGAACTGGTTGGCGCGAGACGTCTGCAACACGAGATGCTCCTCGTTTTGCAGCACCTGCTTGGCATCCGGCAGATCCGGAAACATCACACGTTGACCGACAGGCGGGTCGGAGGCGACAGCTTTGTAACCGAGGTCCAGAGTGATGCGATCGGCCGCCGGACGGCTGATGACTCGTGTCAGCATCACAGCCGCAGGCGGGAAGACCAGATCAGGAAAGTGTTCCGAGTAGCCGACGTCGTTCAGCACGCAGGTGCCAGGGCTGAGTTCAATCGTCGGGTCATCGAACTCGGCGTAAATCGGAAACGAAGCCGTTCCGCCACAGACCATGCGCGGCACTGACTGTCCCGATGCAACCAAGCTGTCGCGGAAGGCTCGCACTTTGTCGAACTCGGCCAGCACGGCAACTCGGCGTTCATCGCGCGACAGTTGATGCTGATGCCCATCGTAGACGTGAAAGCCCCCCGGCTTCAGCCCGCGCGTCGCCGCGATCTGCCGATACAACTCGGCCGCTTGTGATCCCACAGGCACACCTGTTCGATGCTGGCCGACGTCGATGTCGAGTAGCACGTCCACATGCCGATCGGCTGCGTCCAATGCTTCACCAAGCGACGCAATCCCGCGCGGATGATCGGCCGTCACACTGAGCGTCACGTCAGGAAACTGCTTCACGAACTCAACGGCTCGGCGCACGTTCGGCCCGACGAGGTTGTACGCCAGAAAGATGTCTTTGACGCCGACGCTCGCCAGCATCTCGGCTTCGGCGAACGTCGCACACTTGTGCTTGACGATGCCTCGCTCCAACTCCATCCGAGCGATCTCGCGGGTCTTGTGCGTCTTGCAATGCGGACGCAACCGCTCCGGCCGCTTGGCAATCTCGATCATCCGCCGCAAGTTGTCTTCGAGCAGCTCACGAAACACGACGAGCGCAGGCGTGATGATCTGGCTGGTGTCTGCGATGCGGTAGCGCGGTTCCATGTGTTCGCTCCGAAACGAATTGATTGATACCAACTGTGGTTGTAATCCGATTGCTTATCAACCGACAGTCGTTGTCCGCACTGATGAGTCGCCAACAGCCGTGGGAAGTCATCGTTGAGGTGGTCGTGGGAACCGTTTCCCCGTGGGATCGAGAGAACCGTCGTTATTCGCGCGAGGTCATGCCGTCGGCGGGATCCCATTGAATGCGGGCGAAGCCGAGGACGGTGCCGGTGGCTTCGGCGAGGTCGACTTTGGCGATCTGAAAATCTCGGATGGCGAGAACCTCGTTGGCTTGGGCGTTTGCGAGATTGGAGAGGACGAGAAACACATCGACGCTGGTCCGCTCGCCAGCTTGGTTGAGTTTCGCTTCGCCCTCGTAGGTCTGGCGCGCGGCGACCGTTGAAAGAGCGTTGACGGCAACGCGTCGCCAGCCTTGTTCGACAAGGTCGATGGCGTTGAGAACTTGCTGCTCGATCTCGACCGTTTGCTGTTGCTGACGGATTTGCAGCAACCATTGTTCAACTTCCGCTTGCCGCAGCCGAGCCGTGGCGCTGATGTTTCCGGAGAGCGGCACTTGCAAATTCAGACCGATGAGGCCGTCGCCGTGACGGCCATCGAAGAGGTCTTCCAGTGAGCCGCCGAAGTCCTGGTCGAGTCCGAGGCCCTTGATCCGCGCGAAGAGATCAAGACGTGGCATGCGGCTGTTGCGAGCGACTTGTTGCCGGATCCAGTTCGAGAAGATTTCCAGCCGGAGCTGCAAAAGCTCCATGCGATTGTTGATCGCCATTTGAGTGACCGAGGGACGGTCGAACTTCAGAGCCGACTGCGCGGGCTGCGTCAGAGGTTGAATCAGGGTCGAGCTGCTCACCGGGAGTTCGGGTTTCTGCATGATCTTCTTGAGTTCGCGACAGGCAACGCGAACATCGGTTTCGGCGAGGATGACGGCGTTGTCGCGTGAGAGCGAGCCAGCTTCGGCTCGCGTGATTTCGATTGCGGGAAGTCGTTCGGCTTTGACGATCAACGTCGCGATCTCGACCTGCTTGACCGCGAGTTCCTTCTGCTGCCGGGCGATTTCCAACAGTTTGTACGAGGCCCAGAGTCGCCAATAGGACCGCTCAACCTCGGCCGCGATCTTGATGGCGCGGAGCTTTGACTCCGCACTGACGGAACCGAGCTGAAAGCTGGCGATGCGAATTGCCGCCGTATTCACGTCGTAGCCGAAGCCGCGCAGCAAGGGCTGCTTCAAGGCGACACCTGCTCCCGAAAGACCGCTGCGGTCGTGCGTGCCGTCGTGAGATTCCGATCGGTCAAAGTCGTAGCCGAATTCGAGATTGCCACCCGACGTCAGCGGAATGTTGACCGACGAAAACGAGTTACTCAGCGACTCATCGGGAGGCGAACTCGGATCATCCACTCGACGCCACGACGCACCTTGATTGAAGGTCTTCTCGAAGGCTCCTTGTTCGGCCGTCACGCCATAGGCGGCGATCGTGGGTGCGACTAGGACGACGCGAAGATCAAGATTGCTCGACAGTGCTGATAGGCGCGCTTCCTCAAGACCCAACTCCACCTTTTCCAGATCGGCATTGGCGTCGGTCGATCCATCGGGAGCCGGCGATTCCGGCTCGGGCGGGATATTGCTCTGCGGAGCGAGATGCTCCGGGGTGATCCCATCAATCTGTTGCAGACTCGACAGAACCTCGGAGTTGAGAGTGTTGCAGGGATTCGGAAGATCAGCCGGCAGCCGGCAGCCAGCGAATGACACGACGACGCTCAACACGAGCACGCTGCGAGCGAGAGTGATCGGAGTCGTCGCGGTGTGACACATCAGGCTTCATGGGCATCGAGTCGCCGGAGACAAACCTTGCGGTCATTCGCGACGGACTTCGCTTCGCGCACCCCGTCTCCGCGGAATCTGGGTATCGACTTAGTCGGTCTTGTGGACTGGGGCGCTTGAGTCAGACCCTGACGATTTTGTGGACTCTAAGAGTCGCTCGTGTTAGTTCGTCGAAAAGTTTTGTACCGACGGTAAGTGGACTCAAGTTTTGGGGTCGTAGCATTTGGAACAAGACATCGGTTTGAGCCTCACTCCGACGCGGATCTGTGTCACCATGTGCCGCCCGCGATTCACCACCCCAGGAATGCCTCAAAGCGAGCCTCCCTTGAAACGAGTTCTGTTCATCCTCGGCCTCCTCGCGGACACCGATGTCGAGTGGCTGGTTGTTGCCGGAAAGAAGCGAAAAGTCGCGCCGGGCGAGCCACTGATCACTGAGGGAGTGTCGGTCCAGTCGTTGTTTATCGTGCTCGATGGCAAACTGGCAGTCATCATCCAGAAAGAGGGTCAGCCGCTGGAGGTCGATCAGATCGGCGCTGGTGAGGTGGTCGGTGAAGTCTCGCTGCTCGACTCGCGTCCTCCGACGGCGACGGTCCAGGGCAAGGAGCCGGCCTTCGTGCTCGACATTCCCCATCTGGCGCTGAATGCGAAGCTCGAAACGGATGAAGGTTTCGCCGCGCGGCTCTATCGAGCGCTCGCCGTCTTCCTCGCACATCGCTTTCGTCATCGAGTTTCCGGGCTGGGATTCCAGGGTGCTCAGGAACTCGATGAGAAGAAGCAAAGCCCCGACGAGATTGAAGTCGGTGTGCTCGACAACGTCGTCATCGCCGGAGCACGGTTCCGGTGGATGCTGGACCAATTACAAAAGTCGTGAGAAACAGAGAAAGACGCAACGGTGTCCACGGTATCGAATGCCTCCGCCGCAGCTCAGCGGCAAGAAGCACTGGAGCGAATGAAGTCGCCAGAGGACTTGGATCGCCTCATGGTTGTCATCAGCGGACGCACTTGGCTGGCCTTCGCGGGGGTGGCGTTGTTTTGCAGCAGTGTCTTGGTTTGGTCGTGCGTGGCGGCAGTCCCCGTAACGGTCGAAGGGTTTGGCATTCTGATCGCGCCAGGCAATGTCCGCACGATTCACTCGACGGGTGCCATGCAGCTCGAATGGAAAGTTCGCGAAGGGCAGCACGTCGAAAAGCATGAAGTGCTCGCTGTCGCCACGGAACCGGACGACTCGGAGGTCCGTTTCGCCGCAGCGCAGCAGGCCGCCATGTTGGAGAATCACAAACAACTCGAAGAACTCGAACAGCAACGCGAGGAGTCGGAACTCGCCAGCATTCGGAAAAAGCGTGGCTTCGTCGCGGAGCAAATAGAAAAAGAGAGCAAGCTCAACGCACAGCTCACAACAACGCGGGTCGCGATGACGAAGCAGCAGCGCGACAACCTCGCCAAGTCGAAGGCGATGGCCGACAGCCTCCATGACGCGTTCAAGCGTCGTTCCGTAACGATCAAAGAGTTGCAGGCCCAGGGGTTAGCATCAGGTGAGACGGTGCTCTCGATCGAAAGCAGTCTCATCACGCACGAGTCGAAGCTGGCGGATATTCAGGTTCAGATCAAACAGTTGGAACTCGCCGACCTCGAAGAGGATCGCAAAGGGCAGGTCTTCAGCGCCCGCATGACGGACCTCGAACTACAACGGCTCGAACTCGACTTGCAAGAGACGAAGCTCGTGCAGTTGCTCCTGCAAAACCGCATCACACGCCAGGCCGAAAGGCGGGCCCTCGACGAAAAACTCGAACAAGCGCGGCACAAACTGGGATTCGAGAAAGAGATCGTCTCCATGCACAGCGGGCGCATCTTGTCCTTGAGCGTGCCCAGTGGTGCCGAAGTGACGAACGGAGCGAAAGTCGCGCTCATCGCCGTCGATAGTCCGAACAACGAACTGAAGAACCTCTCCTACTTCAGCGTGAAGGACGGCAAGCAATTGAAGGTCGGCGATCCGGTGTATGTGACACCCGCGACGATCGAACGCGAACGTTACGGCAGCATCAAGGGGACTGTGACCCGAATCTCCGCGTTCCCCGTCACACAGGAGTCCGCAGCCAGCATGATCGGCAACGATCAACTGGCGGCGGCGCTTCTCAAACAAGGTGCCGCGATCGAAGTGGAGAGGGACCTCGAACAAAACTCGGCGTCGAAGAGCGGCTTTCGCTGGACTGGCCCCGGACCCAATCTGACTTTTTCCGCAGGCACGACAACCATCTCGCGAGCCACGATCGAAGAGCGACTGCCCATCACCTTCGTGTTGCCATTCTTGAGAACCTGGTTGCTCGGTGAAAAGGACGACGTGCAACCCAAGCTGTGATTCATCGAATTGTGATCCATCGAGGCAACGCTCCGTCAGCCAAGCGCACTCCCCATCCAAACCATGCCCCAAGCGACCACATCATCGAAGCGTGTGCCGACGCCCACGGTCCTCCAGTTAGAGCCCGTGGAAAGTGGCGTTGCCTGTTTGAAGATGGTCTTGGAACACTTTGGGCGCATCGTGTCGCTGCCCGTGCTGCGCGAGGAATGCGGGGTCTCGCGCGACGGGACGAAGGCCTCGAACATCGTCAAGGTGGCTCGCAATTACGGGCTGAACTGCAAGGCCTTTAGCAAGCCGGCCGACAAGTTGCCGACGATGCCGTTGCCGCTGATCGTCTTCTGGCAGTTCAGTCATTACCTCGTCGTGGAAGGCTTCGACGGCACGTCGGTGTTCGTCAATGACCCGGCATCGGGGCACCGCACGATGTCATTGCGGCAGTTTGAATCGGGCTATACCGGCATCGTCTTCGCCTTTAATAAGCGGCCGGATTTCCGAACCGGCGGCCAAAAACAAGGTGAATGGACCGGGCTGACGCGGCGGCTCAGTCATAACAAAGCAACATTGTTGTTCGCGGTGCTCGTCAGCGTGTTGCTCACCGTTCCCAGTGTCATTCTACCGAGCTTCGTGCAGGTCTATCTCGACGCGGTCGTCATCGAGGGCCGCAACAACTGGCTGCGGCCGTTGGTGGTCAGCATGGCGACGGCACTCGGCGTGCAGATGCTGTTGCTGCACATGCAGAACGAGTGTTTACGGCGACTGCGCATCAATCTTGCCGCACGCATGAAAACGCAGTTTTTTGAGCGGCTCATGCAGTTACCGGTACGGTACTACACGCAGCGATTTCCCGGCGAGATTGCCAGTCGGCTGGAACTCAACGACCGCGTCGCCGAGACGATCGCACTGAAGGTCGCCAAACCGTCGCTCGATCTGCTTAGCATGGTGCTCTATGCGGCAGTCATGTTGACATACAGCGTGCCGCTGACATTGGTGTCGATCGGATTGGCCGTCACGATGCTGCTGACGTTTCGGTGGATTTTGAAGCGGCGCGGCGAAGCCGATTCCAAGCTCTCGCGCGAAGGGGGTCAGCTTGCCGGGACGACGCTTGCCGGTCTGCGGTCCATCGAGACACTGAAGTCTTCGGGCGACGAAGTCTTCTTCGCGAAGTGGTCGGCGAAATTGGCACAGGCGAGCGCGGCGCGGCAACATTCGGACATGTCGATGCACACGCTCGGCATCTTGCCGAGCTTCTTAACGTCCTTGGCGTTCACGTCGACCTGCATGCTCGGCGGCTATGAGATCATTCACGGCCGCATGACGATCGGCATGTTGGTCGCAATCCAAACATTACTGGCCGGATTCCTGGGACCGCTCGAATCGTTCGCGCGTCTGGGACCAACTCTGCAAAGTCTGCGTGGTCAATTGCACCGGCTGGATGACGTCCTCGACCATCCGCTCGACCCCGATCCGCAACTCGCCGCCGAGGGCGCAGTGTTCTCGGAATCGGTGACTGCGGCAACGGTCCACGATCGGCTGACCGGTCACATTGAACTGCGGAACGTAACGTTCGGTTACAGCCACTTGGATCCACCGCTCGTCTCGAACCTCAACCTCCAGATTGAGCCAGGGCAGCGTGTCGCGTTCGTCGGGCCGAGTGGTTCAGGAAAATCGACCATTGCGCGGCTGATCTGTGGTCTGTACGAACCGTGGTCCGGCGAGATTCTGTTTGATGGGCATCGCCGTCAGCATCTGTCGGCGAATGTGCTGGCCTCGTCGCTGTCGTTGGTCGAGCAGGAGATTTCGATCTTCGAAGGGACGGTTCGAGACAACCTCAGTCTGTGGGATCAAACAGCGACAGCCGCGGTATTACACGCGGCGGCGCGCGATGCGGCCTTTGAGGATGTCTTGGCCGCCGTGTCTGGGGGCATGGAAGGCCGACTGTCCGAAGGGGGACGCAATTTAAGCACGGGGCAGCGGCAACGGTTGGAGATCGCCCGAGCGATCACCAATGAACCGCGCATTCTCGTGCTCGATGAAGCGACGAGCGCACTCGACGTTCAGACGGAGCATCTCGTTGAGACCAATCTGCGGCATCGCGGCTGTACCTGCATCGTGATCGCGCATCGGCTGAGCACGATCCGAGACTGCGATGAAATCATCATGCTCGAAGAAGGCAAGGTGGTGGAACGCGGAACTCACGCGCAACTCATGCAAGCCAACGGCGCGTATGCGCGGCTGGTCGAGCATTCCTAAACGAGGTGTCAAAACCGATTCGGCCAAACCATAAACCTGATCAACATCCAGCACGAACGTGACTCACATGCCCTCCGCCTCCGCTTCCACTCACGAATTGCCGATCAACGCGATGCTGCCGTTGGACTGTGCGGAGATTGTGTGGAAGGTCGAGTCCGGTTTGGTCGGCGTCTACAGCGTCGAGCAGGAAGGAGGTCGTCTCGTCGGAGCGAGGAGGTACTTGTTTGATGTGCCGCGCGGGGGATTGCTGTTCGCGGGGGATCATCCTCGAAAGCAATTGCTGCTGGTGACGAAAACGCCCGCGACGGTCACGCAGTTTTCAGCCGATCAAATCGCCGAGCACGGTGGCTCGTATCAGACGGCGATCTCACGTTGGGTGCATGAGCTGTCGTTGTATTGGGTCGCCGATTCAGTCTCCTCATCGCCCGTGCCGCTGAATCGGACGGTCTCGGTGTCGCAAGGTGAGTTCATCCACATCACGGCCGAGCTCGCGTTGACGCAGATGATGGACGGACGGGTCTCGGTGAAGGGCAGCCGGCAGACGATCGAGCCAGAGTCCGGGCCGCTGCTGATTGATCGCTCGTCGTGGTTGCAAGCTCTGGAGGTCAGCCGGCTCAAGTTTTGGAGGATCGATGACGCGCCGCTTCCCGAACTGCTCGCGGGACTGAAGTTGTTGACGACGTTGTTCCTGTCTCAACTCATCGACGTAAAGGAGCAAGCCGAACAGCATCAGGTCGAGCGGCTGCAATCGCGCGAGACGCTCGTCAGCGGCGAATCGGCGACCGCGCTGCGATTGATCGGTGAGTCTTGGGATCGCGGCATCGCCCCGTCGCGCGGGATCTCGCCGCTGTGGTCGGTGCTAGGCGTCATCGGCCAAGAATTGAGCCTGAACTTTCACGAGTCGTCCGCACGAACGAAATCCCGACGCGCGACGTCGCTGCCCGCCGATCAAACCGAAGTCCTCGTGAGCATCATGCACGCCTCTCGCGTGAGAACGCGGCTGGTGCTACTGACGAAAGGTTGGTTCCGCTCGGACGGCGGCCCGCTGATTGGTCGCCTTCAGGACAAGAATCGGCCCATCGCCTTGCTATGGCGGAACGATCGCTACGTTGTCGTCGATCCGGCCGACGGGACGACCGAAGTCATTGACGAGTCGCTGGACCTACGACTCGCGCCGCACGCCGTCAGCGTGATTCGCCCGTTGCCGGAAAAGGAAAAGTTTTCGTTCGTGCGGTTGATCGCCCGCGCGGCTCTGCGATACCGGAGGGACTTGCTGGCGCTGGCCGCGTTGTGGTGCCTCTTCTTCTACCTCAACTACATCTCGCCAAGCTCCATCAAGCCGGTGATCGACAACATTGTGCCGAACGCCCGATATGACCAACTGCTGGGCACGGGCATTTATCTCACGCTGATCAGCGTGGGTCTGGCGGGAGTCACGCTCTGTCAGCGGCTGTTTTTGGTGCGTGTCCAATCGGGGACGACGATCGACGCGCAGATGGCGGTGATGGATCGTGTACTGCGTCTGCCTCAGAAATATCTGAGTTCGTTTTCGGGTGGCGATCTCGCGAGCCGCGTCATGATCGTCACGGAACTCAGCAACGAAATCGGCATCAATGCCGTGTTTTGCCTGCTGGTGTCGATCGGCACGTTGTGCAGCCGGTCTCCGTACTTCACCAGCAGCGTGCTGGCCTGGATACCGTTGACGGGAATGGCCGTGACATTCACCAGTGCGTTCATAAATGGCCGTCGCATTCGCACCCTCTCCGCACAACTCAATCGCAAAAGCGGCGAACTGTTCGGCATGACGGTGCAACTCGTGCAAGGTGTCTCGAAATTGCTGGTCTCCGGCGCGAAGCAACGCGCCTTCAACCATTGGGCGATCCGTTACGGCGAGCAACTGAGGATGGTCTCCGAAATTCAGCGCTGCCAAAATCGGTTGAAAATGATCAACGGCTTCGTCGATACGACCGGGCTGATGCTCATCGTGCATGAGTCGGCGCGGTATCTCGGGACATCAAGTGAAGTCGCCAGCGGTGCAGCGACCATATCGCTCGGCAAGTTCATGCTCGTGTACATCGTCTTCCGCTCGATTCTCAGCGAAGTGAGGAGCATTAGCGAGAACACCGTGAACCTGCTCGATCATTGGACGCGACGCCGGTTGCTCGAACCTTTGCTGGAAACGCCGATTGAAAGCGACACGGCGAAAGCCGATCCCGGCGAATTGGCTGGCAGCATCTCGGTGAAAAATGTTTGGTTCCGCTACCGTTCCGACGGCCCCGGCATCTTGAATGGTCTTACGATCGACGTGCAGCCCGGTGAGTTCATCGCGGTCGTCGGACCTTCGGGAGGCGGCAAATCCACGCTCTTCAAACTGCTGCTCGGTTTCGAGCGCAGCGACTCCGGCTCAATTTACTACGATGGCCAGGATCTCGCGGGACTCGACGCGAACGCGATCCGCCGCCAAGTGGGAGCGGTCATACCGGACGGCCAAATCAACAACGGCACGCTGTTCGACAACATCGCCGTCGGTCGCAAAGTCTCCTTGGCCGACGCCTGGGAAGCCGTCCGCGACGCGGGCCTCGATCCGGAAATCAAACGACTCCCGATGGGCCTGCACACGGTCATCAACGAAGGAGCCACCACGTTTTCCGGAGGTCAACGTCAACGCTTACTCATCGCCAGGGCTCTTGCCGGAAATCCCAAGATTCTGCTGTTCGACGAAGCCACGAGCGCACTCGATAACAAGACTCAAGACCACATCGCCCAAAGTCTACGCCGCCGCAAGGTCACCCGCATCGTCATCAGCCAACGCCTCAGCGCCATCAGCGGTGCCGACCGCATCTATGTCCTCAACGCAGGCCAGATCGCACAAATCGGAACATTTGAGGAGCTCTCCGCGAACTCCGGCTATTTCCGAGAACTTGCTCAATACCAAATCGCGTAATCATCGTCCTGGCAGAGAGCCTGTGAACGAATTGGCGAGAGCAACTGTGTCACGTCCGGCGCAACAGTTTGCAAAACTCTGCATGCGTCCGAGTGTTCGCCACATCTTTGGCTTCCAAGCCCGCTCGGCGAGCTTGAACGATTCCGTACTGCATGACATCGAAGCCCGCCGTGCTGTGAGCGTCGGTGTTGATGACGATCGGAATGCCTCGGTCCTTTGCGGCGGCGGCGCGGATGTCGTCCAGATCGAGCCGGCTGGGATGCGCGTTGATCTCCAGCCAAGTGCCATGATCGGCGGCGGCTTTGAGCACGTCTTCAAACGTCAGGTCCGCTCCGGGCCGCTGGCCAATCAAGCGACCTGACAGGTGGCCAATCGCATCGACGTGTGGATTGCGGATCGCGCTCAGCAGCCGCTTGTCGATTTGCTCGCGCGGCTGTTTCAAGCCGTAGTGCAAGACCGCCAGCACCCAGTCGGCTTCGGCCAGCACGTCATCCGGCAAATCCATCGTCGCGTCTTCGAGAATGTCGCACTCGATCCCTTTGAGGATCTCGATTCCACTGACTTCAGCGCGGACCTTTTCGATGGCTTTCCAGTGTGCTCGCAGGCGATCGGCGTCGAGTCCATTCGCCATCGAAACGCGCTTCGAGTGATCGGTGATCGCGATGTACTTCAACCCGCGAGCCTTCGCGGCTTCGGCCATCTCACGGATCGAGTTCATGCCGTCGGTCGCGGTCGTGTGCATGTGCAAGTCGCCGCGGATGTCATCGAGTTCAATCAGCTTCGGCAGTTGGCCTTTCTCGGCGAGTTCGATCTCGCCGCGATTCTCTCGCAGTTCCGGTGGAATCCACGGCAGATCGACGGCGGCGTACACGTCTTCTTCCGTGCGGCTTGCGACCAGTTCGTCGCCGCGAAACAGGCCGTACTCGTTGAGTTTCAAGCCACGTTCCTGCGCGCGGCGGCGGATGACGATGTTGTGCTCTTTCGAGCCGGTGAAGTACTGCGAGGCCGCGCCGAACGATTCATCGGGGACGACTCGCAGATCGAGTTCCAGGCCCGACTTCAACCGCACGCGCTGCTTCGTGTCGCCGCGAGCGAGCACTTTCACGACCAACGGATTCGCTGCCAGTCGGTCCATCGCCGCGTTGTGATCGGACGACGTGACCAGCACGTCGAGATCGCCAACGGTCTCCTTGCGACGCCGACAACTTCCCGCGACCGTTGCTTGCTTGATGCTCTTCAGCTTTTGCAGATCGGCCACGATCGCATCCGCTTCCGCTTTTGCATCCGCGAGGAACACTCGCTGGCCTGCCTCGGCGGCTAACGCCATACCTTCGAGAATGGACTGCTCAGTCTTCTTGCCGAAGCCCTTCAAGTCCGCGATCCGACCTTGCTCGGCCGCCTGTTTGAGAGCTTCGAGCGTATCGAGTCCCAACTCTTTGAAGAGCGCGGCCACCTTCTTCGGGCCAAGACCGGGAATGCGCAGCATCTGCACCACGCCCGGAGGGATCTTCGCCTTCAGTTCTTCCAACTGCGGCAACTGACCCGTTTGAACGATGACGACAATTTTGTCCGCAAGGTCTTTGCCGATCCCTTCGAGTTGCAAAAGCTCGACTGGATCGCGGAAAAGGGCGGCATGGCGCTCCTGAACACCCA
>CAZILR010000034.1:7674-16879 GCA_964539995.1 uncultured Planctomyces sp. | reverse complement strand
GATGGTGTGAGCGGCGAGGAATTGTGGAAGAGCGACGGTACGGCGGCCGGCACAGTACGAGTCACCGACATCAATCCCGGCAGCAACAGTTCGACCATCATCAGCACGCGCGGGTTGGTCAATCTGAATGGCACGTTGTACTTTGCCGCAGATGATGGCGTGCGTGGCATCGAACTCTGGAAAAGCGACGGCACGGCGGCGGGAACGTCGCTCGTCAAAGACATCTTCGTCGGTTCGAACAGCGCCAGCGGCGCGCCGAGCGCACTGACCAACATCAACGGCACATTGTACTTCTCGGCAAACAGCAGCGGTGCCGGACGTGAGCTGTGGAAGAGCGACGGCACAGCCGCCGGCACCGTGCAGATCAAGGATATCAATCCCGGTTCGTCGAACTCCGATCCGAATAACTTCATCGAGTTTAATGGCGCGGTGTACTTCGTCGCGTATGAGCCGAACGCTGGGCAAGAGCTTTGGAAAACCGACGGGACCGCGAACGGTACGGTCCTCGCCGCGGACATTCGGCCGGGCTCGACGGGGTCAGGGGTGCAACCCCCAGTCGTGTTCAACGGCCAATTGTTTTTCACGGCCGACGATGGCATTCATGGCCGAGAACCGTGGCGCAGTGATGGGACGACAGCCGGGTCGGTGCCTTTGGGCGATTTGTTCCCTGGCGCGAGCAGTTCGGACGCAGCCAGCTTCACGGTGCATGACGGGCGATTGTATTTCGGAGCGTTTGAAGCCTTCGGTAGCCGGCAACTTTGGCAATCGGATGGAACAACTCTGGGGACGATCGCGCTTCGTGATCTCGCGTCTGAGCTGACCAACCCACGACCGGATAATCTCGTCAGCCTCAACAACCAGTTGCTGTTCGCGGCCGAGAGCGCTGCGCACGGCTACGAGCTTTGGGCATTGCGAACCGAACCCAACACGAATGGTTCATCGTTCTCCATCGCAGCGACGAGCGCGGCCCAGTCGGAATCGAATAGCGGCACGACAGCATTCACTTTCACCGTCAGTCGCAACGGCAGCCCCACGGATACCGCCAGCGTGGATTACTCGGTCATCGGCGTCGGAACGAACGCGGCGAATGCGGCCGACTTCGGCGGGACGCTCCCAAGCGGCACGATCGACTTCGCAGCAGGCGAATCCAGCAAGACGTTGACGATCAATGTCAGCGGCGACTCGACGGCCGAAGCGGATGACAGCTTCGCTGTGCGGCTCGCCAATCCTGTCGGAGCGACCTTGAACACGGCAGCCACGAACCTCGTCGTCAACGGCAATTTCGAGGCGGGGAACTCCAACTTCTTCAGCGCGTATCGCAATCGGCCGAATTCGTTCAACAGCGTGTATTCGGCCGGCGATTACACGATCACCGCCGATCCGAGATTCGTTCACGACCAGTTCGCTCATTACCCGGACCATACTCCGGGCAGCGGGACGTTCATGCTGGTCGCGAACGGCGCGACGACTCCGATCACGGTTTGGGGGCAAACGGTCGAGGTGGCTCCGAATACGACCTACCAATTCATGGCGTTTGGTTCCACGACGGTTGTGGATACTGCGTCGCTCCGATTCGAGATCAACGGCGTGGACGTGGGAACCTTGAATGTGCCGGCGGTGACTGGCCAATGGACTCCGTTCACGGCGACCTGGAATTCGGGCACCGCGACGACCGCTGACCTTAAGATCATCAACCTCAGCGTGGCATCCAACGGCAACGACTTTGCGCTGGATGACATTTTCTTCGGCACAGCCACCGGAACACCGACCGCGATCGGGATCATTCTTAACGACGATAGCAACACGGCCTCGCTATCAATCGCGGCAACGAATGCCTCGCGGCTGGAAGGAAACAGCGGCAACACGGCCTTCACCTTCGCGGTCACGCGAACCGGCGACACGACTGGCACCGCGAGCGCCAACTTTGCCGTCACGGGCAGTGGTACCAATCTGGCGAACGCGGACGACTTCGGCGGCACGCTGCCCACCGGCACGGTCAGCTTTGCGGCGGGCGAAACCACGAAGACAATCACGATCAACGTCCTTAGCGACGCGAACGTCGAGACCAATGAAGGCTTCACCGTCACGCTTTCCAATGTCGTCGGAGCCAGCTTGGGAACGGTTTCGGCAATCGGAACAATCCGCAACGACGATGCGTCTTTGGTGATTGCCGCCACGAGCGCGTCGAACTCGGAAGGCAACAGTGGCACGACGCCGTTCACCTTCAAAGTGACGCGAACAGGCACAATCAGCGGCAACGCGAGCGTTGATTATGCCGTAGCCGGCAGCAGCTCAAACGGAGCGGATGCCGCCGATTTCGGCGGAGCACTGCCAAGCGGCACGATCAACTTCGCGGCCACCGAAACAACAAAGACCATCACAATCAACGTCACTGGTGACACCCTCTTCGAAGCGAATGAAGGCTTCACGGTCACGTTATCAAATGCGTCGGGAGCCAATCTGGGGTCGCAGTCCGTGGCTCAGGGAACCATTCAAAATGACGAGGCCGTCCTTGTCACGGACCCGATCACCGCGCAAACCTTCGTCGTTGACACGTTGGTCGATGAGAACGACGGCAACTTCGCTCCCGGCGATCTCTCGCTGCGTGAAGCGATCGCAAGAGCCAATTCGCTGACGGGAACGCGGACCATTACGTTTTCACCGGCGTTGACGGAGAGCGGTCCCGCGACGATCACGCTCAACGGAGCGCAGTTGACGATCACGTCCAGCCTCATCATCGAAGGACCGGGCGCGGATCGGTTGACGATCGACGCGGATCGCCGGTCGCGCGTGTTCAAAGTCGATGACAGCGGAAACGCTCACAGCCAGGTGCAACTTAGCGGACTCACATTGACGAATGGCGTGGCGGACGATGGCTTTGGCGGAGCGATCGACAACCACGAATCGCTGACCGTGTTACTCAGCACGATCCGCGATAGTTCGGCCAGCATCGCTGGGGGTGGAATTCGGAGTCTTGATGGCGATCTCACGATTCTTCAAAGCACGCTGCGCGGCAACATCTCGAACAATCTTGGTGGAGCGGGCGGTGCGATCAGTCACACAGGAGGATCACTCTGGATCGGCCAGAGCACGCTCAACGGCAATTCGGCTTCATCGTTCGGAGGTGGCGTCTTCGCGGTGTCGGCAGCCGTTGTCGTCTCGCAAAGCACGCTGACGGATAACTTCAGTGCGACGTTCGGCGGAGCGTTCGTGGATTCCGGGTGCGACACAACCTTTGAACAATCGACCGTGGTTGGCAACCGCGCCGGTCACGTTGGGGGCGGCATTTTCAATGCGAGCCGTGGAATCCTAACGCTGAAGAACTCGCTGATCGTAGGAAACACCGGCAGCGAGACGTTCAAACTCCATGATCTCGCGACGAACTCGGTGACGACGCTCACGGCCGTATCGAATCTCATCGGCTCACCAAAGATCGACGAAAACGACACGCTCGGCTCGTCGATCCACGGCGTGAACGGCAACATTCTGGGGGCTGATGACGGCAACGGCGGACGCAAGGTGCTCGGCGCTGCGACGGTCGTCAGCACTGTCCTGACGGATCGTGGCGGGCCGACACTTGTCCTGCCGCTGTTACCCGGCAGCATTGCGCTTGATCGCGGAAGTCTCACTGCGATTCCGGCTGATCGACTGGATGCCAACAGCAACGGTAATGCCACCGAGTCCGCTCCCTTCGATCAGCGTGGGGCGGATTTCCCCCGCGTCATCGGCGGCTCGGTCGATCTTGGCGCGGTAGAAGGTGAATTCCTGAACTCGCCGGTATTGAGTACCGCTGATCTGGCGAATGTCCTTTTGGACGAATCGGGGAACTTGTGGCTTCGCGACCTCGCCACCGGCGGCCGAGCGGACCAACTCACGGTTTCATTCGATGCAAACACCCAAGAATTCGTGATTCGCGATCCGGTCAATGCGCTGACGGCCAGCATCGGCACGATCGTCGATGCGCATGAAATCCGAGTGACTCGCGGAACGATCACCACGAGCGGCTTGCGAATCGAACTCAACGGCGGAGCCGACCAGCTTGATCTGTCACAGCTACCGGCCGAGTTGTTGACCGTCGTAGTTGAAGGTGGTGATGGCAATGACACACTCATCGGGCATGCGGGAGCGGATTCGATTCTGGGCGGACGCGGGCACGACTCCATCTCCGCCGGTTCAGGCAACGATACGTTGTTGGGAGGAGATGGCAACGACACTCTGCGCGGTGAGGCAGGACGTGATTTGCTTCGTGGCGAGAAGCACAACGACCAACTGCTCGGCGGCGATGGCGATGACACCTGCGATGGCGGCGCGGGCGAGGACACACTTTTTGGTGAAGCCGGCAACGATAGCTTGTTGGGAACCACTGGTAACGATGTTCTGAGCGGTGGTGATGGACGTGACAAAGTCATCGGTGGAGACGGCCATGATCGCCTCGAAGGGAATTCCGGGAACGATCATCTCAATGGCGGTCCTGGACGCGATGTAATTGACGGGGGAGCCGGGAACGATTTTCTGGAAGGCCAAGCGGGCAACGATTCCCTCAGCGGCAGTACCGGCGACGACACGCTGTTGGGCGGTCAGGATGAGGACACGCTGCTGGGACTCGCGGGTCACGACCACCTGGAAGGCAACGACGGCCACGATGTCGTGAAGGGCGGCGAGGGCAATGACACGCTGCTCGGCGGCAACGGTAACGATAATCTGAGCGGATCAATCGGCGACGATGTCGAGGCTGGCGGCGATGGAGCCGACACTGTCGCAGGCGGAGACGGCAACGATTCGCTTGCCGGCGGCAGCGGGAATGACGTCATCCGTGGCGACAACGGCGTTGATGAACTTCACGGCGATGAGGGAGACGATTCGCTCGACGGCGGAATGGGGCAGGACGTCATCTCTGGCGATCTCGGAGACGATCTCCTGGCTCTCGACGAGGATGATGAGCTGCTTTAATTCTGTCGGTTGGAATTCCATTCCGGCCAATAGAGTCGAGGCAGAGTCTCAGCCGACGAAATCACGCTCCGAACAACTCGTGGATCGGTTGCCCTTCGCTGATGCGATACGGCCGATTCTCCGAGTCGTGGATTTCGAGTTCCGGACTGAGGCCCATCGCGTGGAACATCGTCGCGTGCAGGTCTTCGACCGAGACTGGCTTCGTCTTCGGATATGCCCCGTGTTCGTCACTCGATCCGTAAACCTGCCCGCCGCGAATGCCACCACCGGCCAGCACGACGGACTGACACGCGCCCCAATGGTCGCGGCCCTTGTTCGGGTTGATCTTCGGAGTACGGCCGAACTCGCCGTACATCGCGACCAGCGTTTCGTCGAGCAGACCACGCTCCGACAAATCCTCCAGCAGCGCCGAGTAACCTTGATCGAGCGAAGGCAGACAGTAATTCTCTTTGAGCATCTGATAACCGGTGATTCCGCCGATGGAGCCCGTCCCGCCGTGGTTGTCCCACACGTTCAAGACGTTGCCGTCTTTCGGAGCGACGTAGTACCAGGTGAACGTCACGAGCCGGACGCCCGACTCGACGAGCCGTCGAGCCATCAGGAAACACTCACCGTATTCGTTGCGCCCGTAGCGGTCGCGGAGCTTGTCGGATTCACCATCAAGCTGAAACGCTCGCTTGGCGTCAGGCGAGGTCAGCATCCGAAACGCCTGCTCGCGATAACTGTCGAGTCCGCGCGTCGCCTTTTGCTGCTGCATGGCTCGGTCGATCCCTTCGACCGTGTTGAGCAAGCCGTATCGCAACTGCAAGCGATGTTCATCGACGCCGGGCGGCAACTCAAAACTGTGCGGAGCCTTCTCCTTCACTTCAGCCGGTGGCTGCGTCTCGATCGGATCGTACTTCGGGCCGAGAAACCCAGCATGAGTCCCCGAATACACGACGCCGTCGTGACCAATCGGCCGCGGAATTGTGACGCTCGCGGGAATGCCGCTTGGCGGCGAGAAATATCCAACAATCGAACCAAGCGTCGGGAAGTCGCGGCGGTTGCGAGCATTTCTCGGCACGGCCAACGTGTTGTTCACTCGGCCGGTCAGCGTGTGATAAACGCTCGGCTCATGATTGTTGCTCGGATGCGTCAGCGACCGAACGATCGCCACCTTGTCCGTGTGCTTGGCAAGTTGCGGCAAGTGCTCGCAGACTGGAATGCCGGGAACGACCGAATCAATCGGCTCGAACAACCCGCGAATCCCCTCCGGGGCATTCGGCTTCAAATCAAACGTGTCGTGCTGCGGTGGACCGCCCCACAAGTAGATCAGGATGCAAGCCTTCGCCTTGCCCGATCCGCTCGTGATCGCACGAGTCGCCCGCTGATCCGACTCCGCTCGCAAAAGCTGCGGCAGCGTCAACGCACCAAGTCCCATCTGGCCGAGCCGCATCATGGCATCGCGTCGATGGAACATGGCAAACTCCTCAGTCGCTTGAGCGTGAGAGGAAACAAATCGATTACAGCTTCACTTCTTTCAGCTTTTGAATCTCTTGCTGCAAGGCGGTCACGGGCTGCAGAGCTTGGTCGGCGGCCTGCTTGGCCGAGGCGAACTTGTCCTCGACTGGCTTCATCGCCGCAGTCACTTCGGTGACTTTGGCATTGGCGGCGGTGAGCACGGCGACGGCGTCGGTGGCTTTCTTTTCCATTTCGGCAACGACCACCTTGGCTTTCTCGACGGCGGCGGCCTTCTCGGCGAGTGCGGTTTTCTGCGCGGCGAGATTGGTGGTTTGCTTTTCGAGAACCGTCTTGAGCAACTCGGCGGCAGCGGCGAGTTCTTTGTCGGCTGCGGCCTTCGCGGCTGCATCGGCCGCCTTCGCTTGAGCGTCCTTGAGCGCGGGCAATGCCGCTTCGAGTCCAGTCACGGTCGTGTTCACGGCGGTGTGCTCGTTCGTCGCGTTGGTCAATGTTTGCTTGGCCGTTGCGACAGCGGCGTTGGCGTTGTTGACGTTCGTCTGCGAAGTGGCGGCCACTTGCTGAGCGGCGGCGAGGTCGGACTTCATCTTGTTGACGGCGGCGAGTGCTTCTTCCGACGCGGTGACGAGCGGCGCAGCGGCGGCTTGCTTTTCGGTGAGTTGCTTCAGCTTCGTGGCGAAGTCGATCTCGGCCGTCCAGCGGGCGACTTGTTGTTGAGCGGAGGCGAGCTTCGCGGCAGCGGCGTCAGCGACGGCTTTCGCGGCGACCGCTTTCTCGGTCATCGCTTTCTCGGCGGCGGTCAGATCGGGAATCGTCTTCTTCACCGCTTCGAGCGCGACGTTGCTGTCGGTGATCAATTTCTCTTGAGCGACGAGTTGCTCTTTGCCTTTGGTCAGTTCGACGACCTTGTCGGCGACGACCTTCTTATTGTTGGCGAGAGTCGTAGCTCGGTTGTCGAGCAACGCTTTGAGCGCGGTGACCGCGGCGGCGATCTCCTTGTCCTCAGCGTTCTTTGTGGCCGCTTCGGTTCCTTTTGTGACCGAGTCGGTCAGCGCGGGGACGACGGGATCGAGAGTCGCAACGACCTTCGCTGCGGCATCGTGAGCGGCTTGCGCGGCGGCGATGACTTCTTTGCTCTTCACGGCGGCCGCAGTCGTGTCCGTGACAACTTTCGTCAGTTCGGCCATCTTGGTGTTGGCGGTGTTGAGATCGGCTTTGGCCTTCTCGGCGGCGGCGTTGGCGGCGGTGTAGCCGTCGGTCGCAGCCTTCGCTTCGGCGGTCGTCGCTTGCACGGCGGCATTCGCGGCGGCGAGGCGTTCTTCGAGCGTCGGCGGATTCGGAGTCAGATCGCCGATCTTCGCTCCGTCGGCGGCGTTCCAGACGCGGATTGCTCCGGTCCAGTCGGCTCCGATCACGCGGTTCGTTTCGTTGCAGATCGCACAGGCCAAGGCGATGTCGCCCATCGCCTCGAAGGCTCGGACGGCGGTGCCGTTTTGATCCCAGATTTTCAAAACTCGGTCGCGTCCGGCAGAGATGATGCGGCCATCGCGAGCGAAATCGACGAACGAGGCACCGACTCCGTGAGCACCCCAACCTTTGACGTTGCCTCCGTTTTCCATTTCCCAGAGCCGGACCGTCGTGTCTTCGCTGCTCGACGCGAGGATGTTGGAATCACTGCGCCACGAGAAGCCGGTGATCATGGCGGTGTGAGCTTTCAATGTGTGGAATTCGCGACCGGTCTCGGCCTCCCACACGAACGCTCCGCCGTTACGGTCGCCGGTCGCGAGCAGGACGCTGTCCGGTGCGAACGCGATCGATGTGACCCAGTCGGTGTGCTTCTTCGATTCCCACAACTTCGATCCATCGGCGATCGAATAGACGCGGATCATTTTTGCGGGACCACCCAACGCGACGAGCGATTGATCGGGAGAGATATCCGCCGCGAGGACCGTATCGAGTTCATCGCCGACTTCGGTGACACGTTCGCCCGTGCGGACGTTGAAGATGATGACCTTGCCTTGTGCCGCCGCGTGTCCACCAGCCGCCATCAACAGGCTGCCGTTGCGGCTGAACTTGAGCACCTGCGGAATGCCTTCGGGATACGGCAGCACGCCGACCAATTCGAGCGTCGCCGTGTTGTAGAGCAGCACTTGCTTTTGCCCCGGCACGGCCGCGAGCGGCGACCACGGATTGACCGCGATGCTGGTGATGGCCGTCGTCGTCTTTGTTTTGACGATCGGAGCGAGGCTCATGCGGCTGGGCATCGGCGGCGGACCCTCCGGTCGTACGGTCGGCGCGGCGGTGAGCTTCAGATCCATCTTCGGTTTCTTGCTGGCGAGCGCCTTGCTTCCCGTCGTTTCGAGCGCCCCGCCGTCGATCCAGTTCTTGATGACGGCCAGCATCTCCGCCGGCAGCTTCTCGCTGTTGGGCGGCATCTTCGGTTCTTCTTCGTGGTTGATGACCTTCCACAAAATGCTCGCGCCGGAGTTGCCTGGATCGAAAATCTCGCCCGATCCACCACCTGCCTTCACGGCCGTGAAGTTCGACAGATCGAGACCACCGCTCTTCTTGTCCGTGTTGTGACAGCTCAAGCACTTGGCTCGCAGGATCGGCAGGACGTGATCGGCATAGGTGACCTTCGGGGCGTCTGCCGCTTGCGAGTTGGCGGCGAAACTACCAGCCAACAGTCCGCCAAAGACGACCGCACCGCTAAACCATCGCGTGAACTTTGCTGTCATGTCTGAAACTCCAACCTACGAAACTCGTCACATTCCGAAAACTTTTCCCCGCTTCGTCT
>CAZILR010000034.1:0-7664 GCA_964539995.1 uncultured Planctomyces sp. | reverse complement strand
TCGACCGGCAGATTTTGCAGGTTTGGTCCCTGAGCTTGCCTGATCGCTGGACTTCGCTCGACCGTTCGAGCCGCCAGAAGCCAGACAACGCTCATAATCCGCAACGATCCACTTCTTCCCTTTGGCGACGATTCGATGCCCTTCGGCTTCGAGCCGCACCTTCAACGCATCGACGCCACCGGGGAACTTCGGATTCAATTCGCCGCCGGTCTTCAAGGTCCGCCAGTACGGCGTGATCCGTTTGGCTCCCTCGGTCTCCGCCTCGTCGGCCGCATGAGCCGCGATCCACGAGAAGATGCCGCAACAGATCGGACAGGCCATCGTGGCGTCGTGCTTGGCAGCGATCGCCGTCTGAATTTCCTTGGTTGTGATGAGCCGACCTTTCGGGACGGACTTCATGATCTCGTTCACTTCAACGGGGGCCGGAATCGCGCACGTTCCCTCGCCCCAGCGCTTGGACATCTTTCCTTCGATCTTTGAGACCTTGGGCAAGTCTTTGCTGTCGAACAGCTTCTCACGCCAAGTTTTGCGGGGCTTAGCCACGACACTACTCCGCGATCAGTGATTGAACACGAACTCTCGCGAGTTCAACAGCGACCAAAACACGTCTTCGAGGACTGGCTTGGGATCCTTCTCGTTGACGAGCACACCGTTGAGAGCGGCGAGTTCTTTGTCCGTCGGCTTGCGAGTCAGCGTGCGGAGGTACATTTCTTCGATGATCTGTGGCGGGGTCTTGCCTTCCTTCAGACGGACGTCAATGAGGCCACCTGTTTGAATCTTGCTGTTGACCGTGTCGCCGTTGAGCAGGTGCAGGGCTTGCGACAAGTTCGGTTCCATCTTCACTTCGCACGAACAGACACTGTCGCGAGTGGCTCGGCCGAAGGTCGTCAGGAAGTACGTCGAGGTGTTGCCGTCAGCGATCTGGACGGCTCGTGAGCCAAGCGGCAGGCCGCCAAACTTGTCTTTGGTTTGCGTCGCCAGCGTGATGCAGTCCAGCAGCACTTCCGAGCGGATGCGGCGGAGCGTCGCGTGTGAGAAATTCCGTTCGTCGAGGGCGTTCGTTTCGTTGGTCTTCGTCGAGAGTTGGTAAATCCGTGACGTGCAGATGTCGCGAACCAGCTTCTTGAAGTCGTAATTGTACTCGGTGAACTTCTTGCCGAGTTCATCGATCAACTCGGCGTTCGATGGCGGGTTGCTGACGCGCACGTCATCAACCTGGTCGATGATGCCTTGGCCGAAGAAGTGTGACCAGACGATGTTCGCCAGGTTCTTGGCGAAGTAGGGATTCTCTTTCGAGGCCAGCCAGGTGGCCATGACTTCGCGGCGGTCTTTGCCAGCGACATCCGGCACGGCTCCGCCGAGGAATTTTGGTTTCATCTGCCGGCCGCCGACCGGGTGAGCCACCTCGCCGCCACCGGCGTTGAAGATGATGATCTCGCGCGGGTCTTCGCCTTGCTTGCGACCGATCTGCGAAAAGAACGCGGCGAAGCTGTAGTAGTCGTCCATCGTCCAACGATCGAACGGATGGTTGTGGCACTGAGCACATTGGATGCGAGTGCCAAGGAAGACCTGAGCAAAGTCCTCGGCCGTCTTCTGCGGCGTGAGCCGTTCGCTCGCTGTGTAGAGGTTCGAGGTCGGCTGCTTAATGTTGCTGCCGGTGCCAACGACGAGTTCGGCGACGAACTCGTTGAGCGGCCGGTTGGCGGCCATCTGGTCGTGGACCCACGCGGAGTATTGCCACATCGCTTTTGCATCGCGGCCGTACTGCGGTTGATTGCCGACGGCTCGAATGCGGAGCAGTTCGCCCCACTTCATCGACCACATGTCGATGAATTCCTCGCGGTCGAGCAGTTGGTCGATCAGTTTGGCTCGTTTATCGCTGCTCTTGTCGGCGACGAAGCGTTCGTACTCTTCACGAGTCGGCGGCAGGCCGATCAGATCGAGATAGACTCGACGCAAAAACGTCTCATCGTCGGCCAGTTCCGACGGGGCCAGGTGCAGCTTTTTCAATTTGTCGAACACGAGCGAGTCGATGAAGTTCGCTTCGGGGACGTTCTTCCAAACAAAGTTGTCATCGGTGGGCAGGACTATGACTTCGCTGCCGACAGTGAACTTGTTGAACCGCGCGAAGACGAACGCTCCGCCGCGATTGTTCCCCTTGGCGACACCATCCTTGTCGATACTGGCCACCGCGTCGTTGTTGGTCATGTAGAGGGCCAACTTCGTCACGTCGCGCACCGAGCCGTCCGAGTATTTCGCCATGACGACGGTCTTTTGCGTCTGGTCTTTGCCGGCGAACACGGTCTTCGACGGCAGCAATTCAATGCCAATCGGTTCTGGTGTGTCACCCTTGTCGTCCGGCGCACCCGCTTCGATCCAGCGGAGCATCGCTCGGTAATCGTCGCTGTCCTGCGTGAAAAGCTGTCCGCCCGTGTGATCGACTTCGCCGAGCGATTTCTCCAGCACGAGGCTCTTCTCTGGCACCGCGAGATCGACTCGGCGGCCGATGATCTGCCGCGTCAACTTGTAGTAGTCGCCGGCCGGGTCGTATCCGAACAGCGACAGGTGGAATCCATCCTTGCCGCGAGCCGCACCGTGACAGCTTCCGTTATTGCAGCCGTTCTTCATGAAGATTGGCATCACATCCAGCCGGAAACTGACGTCACGCGAGACGGCCGCGTCCTTGACGACGACCGGCACCTCGGCCTTCTGCTGACCAAGTTCGACGATCAGCGTTGTCTCGCCGTCCGCTTTGGGCTTGAGCGTCTGCCCCGAAATTTCGGCGAGCTTCTTATTCGCCACCTTCACCTTGACGGCTGCGGTCACATCGCGGGTGATGCCCTGGTCGTTGACCAACTGCACGGCGATGGTCTGCCGAGCTTCCTGCCCTCGCAGCGAAATTTCCGCTGGGAAGACTTTCAGTTGCGTACCGGCATCGGCAAGACACACAGTTACGGACGTCATCAACGTCGCGAGACAGACCACAGACAGTTTTCGCAATTTCATGGGATGACCTTTTCAGACTGATCCGGTGAGGCAGCGTCGCCTGGAATTCCTCACGAACCGTGCGGCTTCATCGCAGCCATACGGCGTTCGATTTCTTCGGGAATGACATCTTCGACGTGGGTCGAGATGGTCCATTTATGGCCGAACGGGTCTTCGACGGTGCCGGAGCGGTCACCGTAGAACTGGTTCTGCAACGGGCGGAGTTCTTTGGCACCGGCGGCGATCGTGCGAGCAAAGACTTCGTCCACGTTGGGCAGGTAGAGCATCAACCCCACCGGTGATCCACCGATGGTTTTCGGACTCAGGGCGTCCATCTCCGGGAACTCGTCGGCCAGCATGATGATCGAGTCGCCGATTTTGATCTCGGCGTGCATGACCGCACCGCCCGGCCCCGGAAGGCGCATCAGTTCGGTCGCGCCGAAGACTTTTTTGTAAAACTCAATCGCATTCGCCGCACCTTTCACGATCAGGTACGGTGTAATCGAGTGATAACCATCAGGAATCGGTTTAACGGACATGATGTGTTCCAAGGAGCAGCCTCGCTCCACGAGACGATTGTCGAACGTGTTTCGATTTTGATTGCGCGGCCGATCTTCACGAACCAATCCACCTGTGCTCCGCGCTCGGCCTGCGTTTCGTGGAGCGAGAGGCTACTTCATCGCCGCTTTGACGCCGCGTTCGGCGTCGATGCGGAGCGTACCGGTGCCGCTGAGTTGTTTCACCGACTGGCCGTCCTCGACGACCGTCACTTCGAGAGTCATTCCTTGGTAGCCGCCGGTGAGGCACTCGTCGGTCGCCTTGAGCGTGAACGTGACCTCTTTGTCTTCGGACGTGATTTCACGCACCGGCTCGACCAATTCGATCCCTCGCGGCAGGCGAACGAGCGTGGCCTTGGCTTTCCCCTCGAACGGCTTGAGATGGTTGAGCTTCACGGTGAGGTTCGCGGTCTTGCCGCGTTCAATCGACGCGCGAGCGAACTTGGCGTCGATGTGTGGCTCGGCGACGAGCAGCTTGAACGGCTTCGTCGAAACGTACGTCCGGTTGGCTCCATCGCGGTAGGCAGGTCGCTGAGCACCGCTCACCGCCGAGAGCGTGACTTGGTAGGAGCCGGCCGTCGCATTGCGTGCCGCACCGAGCAGGTATTCTCCTTCGGACTTTTCCGTGCGGATCGTGATCGGCGTGCCGGTGGAAACTCCGTTCGGCTTCCATTCCATCGCAATGCTGACGGGTTCCTCGAAGCCCTCTGCGCGATGGATCTTGAACTTCAACGCAATCTCGCCGTTCTGGACGAGCGCTGATTTCGGCTCTTCAATCTCGATGGAAAATGGAGCCGGCTCTGTCACGGCGATCGCCAGCTTCTCGAACGTGTTGAACAGGTAGAAGTCGTTGTTATTCGCGCTGCTCATCGGGATCGTCTGACGGAATCCGGAGACGAGCGTCTTCTGCTCAGCCTCTTTTAAATCCTTTTCGTCCTTGGAGTCCTTCACCACGGGTCGCGCCACGATTTCGATGAACTTCCCCTGCAACTTCGCATCGGGAGCGGCCTCGAAAACAACCGGGACGCGCGGCATTGCGGGCGTGATTCGCGGAGCGTGCATCGTCACCCCTTCGGGCAACCCCAAAGCCACGAGTTCGAGTTCGCCGTTGAACGGGCGGTTCGCGTTGATGACTCCCAATTGCGTGTTGTAGCGCCCGCCGCTCGGAATGCTGATCGACTGCCGAGACTGCGGTTGGAACTGGTTCTCGCCGTCTTGCGGGATGTAAACGTAAACGGCATCAGTCTCCGGCGAGATTTCAACGCGGTACACGAAGTCATTGCCGCCGTTGCCACGATCGTCCTCGACGCCGAGGATGTACTCGCCGTCAGCCGCCGCTGTGAAATCGAGGATCGGGTCGAGCGTGTCGCGGTTCATACCGCCGAACGGCGGGTAGCCGAGCTGATTCGGTCGTGAATCGTTCGCTCGCTGCGGGTTGCCTCGTGCTCCGACTTGCTTGATCCAGATCGTCGGATCGAGCGGCGAGCCGAGTGAGTTGGCGAAGCAATGAATCTTGAATCGTTCACCCTTCTTGGCGGTGAAGCGGAAACAATCGATATCGCCGGCCTTCTCAATGATGCCGTTGAACGCGATCGGCAGGCTTGTGGCCGATTGTGACTTGATGTCCTCTTCGGAATTATTCGGCTCGGCTTCGAGCACGTTGTCGAACGGAGAAACTCGCAGCGTGTTTGGCGTCGGAGCGGGGACGTTCGATTCGGCGTCGATGGCGACGAAGCGGAAGTCGCGAGACGCTTCGGCGCTCGGCAGCTTCACCGTCTGCGACCAATCGCCCTTCGGATCGCCAATGATTCGCACGGACAGTTCTTTTCCGGCAGGGCCGCCAGCGGGATACAAGCCGGTCGGGCGGGGGAACTCGCCGAGGTGCAGGCGATAGACATCGTTGTTGGCCGAATAGGTCGTGTGTCGCACTTCGACGAAGTACGCACCGTCCTTCGGCGCGACCAGCGACACAACCGGGTCTTGCAGGAACAGAGCCGAATCGTCGGCCGCGATCAATCGTTTGCCGTCCGCATCAAGCACCGCAATGTGCAAATCGGGAATGCCCGAATCAACGCCAAGCCGGATCGCCTCGATCTCGGCCGACAGCCGTTGTCCCTGCTTGGCTTCGATGCGGTAGGTGTCCACATCGGTCGGTTCGATCATCCGGCCGAGCACCGTGCTGTTGAGCGGCACGGCCTGAGCCGCCTCGCGTTTGTCATTGCGACCGTCTCGCGGAGTACGTTCGTCTTCCTCCAATGTCGCGAACGGACCGATATTGAACCGTTGGTACTCGCTGATCCCGGCCGCCGTCCGCAAACGCATCCCATGCACGCCGAGCGGGCAATCGTCCGCAATCTTGAGCTTCACGCGAACGCCCGAACCGGATTCGACTCGGCCGCGATAGCCCCGGAACTCGACGTTCCCTTCGACCGGCTCGACTGACTCGACCGTGATGCCTGGCTCATAGATCAAGACTTCTTCCGGTTTTTCGAGATACCGGCCCTGCAACATGACTTCGACCGTCGTCCCTCGCTGTGCTCCGGGCGGAACGATGCGAGCGAACCGCGGCGTGCCGGCCTCGGCGGCCTGGGCAGAAATCAGCAGCAATGCAGTCAGCAGGGAGCAATGTTTGAGCATGGTTCATCTCACTCAGAGTGTGTCACGCTTCGACTCGAACACAGCGGCCGAAGATGGATTTACCCGTGATCCAACCGTTGATTCGACCTCGGTTGTTTCCAATTTGGAACCGTGGACCTTGAATCGCTTTGACCAAGTGGAGGTATTCGCTGCCGTTCACTTTACACAACACGATGTCGCCAACACCAAGACTCGCGGGATCGACCGGCTCAACGGTGCAAAGTTGGCCGGATTCAATTTTGCCCGTCATCGAATTGCCACGCGGACGAAAAGAAACCGTTTCACCCGTTTGCAGCTTGGCGATGTAGTGGCTTGCCCATCCCATAATTTCAGAGCATTGGCTGTGACGTAAAACGAACCGGGGGGCTGACGCCCCCCGTTCGCCTTCGGTTCGCAATTAGCCGACCAATTCCTTGATGACCTCGCCGCCGTCGATGATTTCGATGGGACGAGCGCCGGGGGCCATCAGTTCCTTGTCGGCGTTGATGCCGATTTGCTGATAAACCGTCGTGAGCACGTCTTCGATGCGGACCGGATTCTCTTCCGGTTCGCTGGCCGTGCTGTTCGACGAGCCGTACACGAGGCCGCGTTGGAATCCGCCGCCAGCAACGGCGACCGAGTACACGCGTGGGAAGTGATCGCGGCCGGCGGTCGCGTTGATCTTCGGAGTGCGTCCGAACTCACTGGTGACGAGCACCAGCGTGCTGTCGAGCATTCCACGCTCGTCGAGATCGCTGATGAGTCCAGCCAACGCCTGATCGAGCGTCGGCGCTTGACGGCGCATCGCATTCTCGATGCCGGCGTGATGGTCCCAACCGCCGTAGCTGACGGTCGTGAATCGCACGCCCGCTTCGATCAAGCGGCGAGCGAGCAGGAATCGCATTCCGGCCTCGTTGTTGCCGTACTTATTCTTCGTCGCGTCGGATTCCTTCGAGATATCGAACGCCTCGCGAGCAGCCGGCGACGAGATCATCGCGTAGGCCGCTTCGTAGAACTTGTCCATCGCGCCGAGCGCTTCGGCCTTGCTGGCGATCTTGCGGAAGTGTTCGTCAACCGTCTCGCGAATGCGTTGCCGCTTGTAGAAGCGGTAGTCATCGACGCCAGCCGGCAGCATCAGGTCTTTGACCTGATAGCCTTGCCGACCCGGATCACTGCCGATGCCGAACGGGCCGAACTGCGAGCCGAGATAGCCGGTGCCGCCGTATTCGTTGGCGTTCGGAACGGCGACGTACGGCGGCAGGTTCTGCTTCGAGCCGAGTTCGTGCGAGACCACCGCGCCGATGGCGGGATGCTCGATCGCAGGGCTCTTGCGATAGCCAGTGAACATCGCGTAGCTGGCTCGGCCGTGATCGGCCTCCTTGCCGGCGATCGAGCGGATGATCGTCATCTTGTCGGCGATCTTGGCACAGTTGGCGAAGTTCTCGTTGAGCACCACGCCGCGAACATTGGTCTTCGCGACACCAAACGGACCGCGGTATTCCAGCG
>CAZILR010000033.1:0-17400 GCA_964539995.1 uncultured Planctomyces sp. | reverse complement strand
GCAGCAAATCATCATCACGGACTCGGCGAACAATCTCACGAACACGATTGGCACGCTGGTCTCGCCACGCGAAGTGCGAGTTCCGCTGGCCTCGCTGCCGGTTGCGACGTTGATCGCGCAGTTGGGGAATGGCAACGATAGCCTCAACCTGTCGATGTTCCCGGCGGGTTTGCTGGCGGTGTCTCTGTTTGGTGAAGCGGGCAACGATTCACTGACTGGCGGAGCCGGAGTCGAATCGCTCTTCGGTGGCGACGGCAACGATGCACTCGTCGCCGGTGCTGGAGATGACTTGCTGATCGGTGGACTGGGCAACGACAAGCTCGACGGCGGCTTGGGCAGCGATCTCGTGGACGAACCGGCGAACGCCGATTTCACGTTGGCGAATACGTCGATGAAAGGAATCGGCAACGACACGCTGGCCGGTATCGAGCGCGTGCGACTGACCGGCGATGCCGTCGGACGAAAGCTCGATGCGAGCAAGTTCACCGCCGGAATCGTGTCACTGATCGGCGGAATCGGAAACGACACACTGCTGGGTGGGTCGCTGGCGGATGTGCTCACGGGCGGCAACGGCAACGATTCGCTGGTCGGTGGCGGTGGGAATGACACGCTCGACGGAGCGGCCGGCAACGATTCGCTCACCGGCGGACTCGGCGACGATTCCTTGATCGGTGGCACCGGCACCGATCGGTTGATCGAAGCGGCGGATGTGAACCTCACGCTAACGAACACGGCTCTGGCAGGGTTGGGCAACGACATCCTGAGCAGTCTTGATGCGGTTCACCTCACCGGCGGCAAGGGGAACAACACGCTCGACGCGAGCGGCTTCACCGTCGGTCCCGTGACGTTGATGGGACTCGATGGCAAGGACACTCTCACTGGCGGTTCGTTTGCGGACTTGCTGGATGGTGGAGCCGGCGATGACTCGCTGAATGGGTCAGCCGGCAACGATTCGTTGACCGGAGGACTTGGCAACGACGCACTGAATGGCGGCGCGACGGGCACGGATGTGCTCGTCGAGACGGGCAACGTCAATCTCGTTTTGACGAACACCGCGCTGACGGGTTTGGGAACCGACACGCTGACCAGTCTCGAACGCGCGGTTCTGACGGGCGGATCGGGGGCCAACAAATTCGATGCGAGCGCCTTCACACTCGGCCCCGTGACGTTGCTTGGCGAAGGGGGCGGTGATTCGCTTACGGGGACAGCGTTCTCGGATCGCCTCGAAGGAGGCATCGGCAACGACACGCAGCGCGGGGGGGCGGGATTCGATACGCTGCTTGGCGGTGATGGCAACGATTCGCTGGATGGCGGCGATGATGCCGACTCGCTCAACGGACAGGTCGGCAACGACACGCTGCTTGGCGGTGCGGGCAACGACACGCTCATCGGCGAATTGGGCAACGATTCGGCGGTCGGGGGCGATGGGACGGATCGTCTCAGCGAGATCGGTAACGTGAACTTCACGCTGACTTCCTCCGTGCTGCTCACGCAACTGACGGGGTTGGGGACGGATTCGCTGGCATCGGTTGAGCAGGTGTCGCTCACCGGTGGTGCCGGCGACAATCAACTCTTGGCCAGCAGCTTCGCGGGTTCCGTGACATTGCGCGGTGCGGGGGGCAACGACACGCTTGTCGGCAGCGGAAACAACGACTCGCTCGCGGGAGATGACGGCGACGATCAACTCACCGGTACTGGAGGCGACGATCAACTGTTCGGCGGTACGGGGACTGACACGCTCGTCGAAGGTGGATCGTCGTCCTACACGCTGTCGAACAGCGCGCTGGCTGGAGTGGGATCGGACTTTCTCTCGTCGATCGAACAAGCACGACTGACCTTGAGCAATGTGGGTGGTTCGGTCACGGCCACGACCTTCACTGGTCGGACGACGCTGATGGGAGGCACCGGCAACGACACACTCACGGGAGGCACTGCCGACGACGTGCTGACCGGCGGTGCGGGGAACGATTCGCTCACCGGCGGGGGCGGCAGCGACGTCCTGTCCGAGACGGCCGATGTGGCGAGCTTGATTTTGACCGACGCCGCGCTGACCGGTTTGGGCAGCGATGTGCTCGCGACCATCGAACGAGCGCAACTCACAGGCGGCGCGGCGGCCAACACGTTCGACGCTTCGGCATTCACGTTGGGATCGGTCACGCTCATTGGCGGCGCGGCGAACGATTCGCTGCTGGGTGGTAGTCACGCGGATTCGCTGGATGGCGGACTCGGCGATGACACGCTGAAAGGTAACGCCGGTAGTGATTCAATCTCTGGTCAGCTTGGAAACGACGTGTTGATGGGGGGTGACGGCGACGTGGATCGCTTGGTTGAAACCGGTCCCACAAATCTCACTCTCAATGCAACGCAACTGCTGGGCAGCCTTGGCACTGACACGCAAACCGGGTTCGAGGAGGCGTTGCTCAGTGGTCCCGTGACGGGAACAGTCGCCAACATTTTTGACGCATCACTCTTCGACGGCGTTGTGACTCTGATTGGGAACGGCGGAGCCGACAAATTGATCGGCGGCGCTGGCGACGACGTGCTCGATGGCGGCGAAGGAAACGACTCCCTCACCGGCAACGGCGGAGCAGACACCATCCTCGGTGGAGCGGGCATTGGCAACGACACTGCCGTTGGTGGTGCCGGAGCAGATGACATCGACGTGGGAGCCGGTAACGACTCGGTCCTCGCAGGCGATGGAGACGATGAAGTCATCGGTGGCGAAGGCAACGACACGCTCGATGGCGGGAACGAGAACGACTTCTTGAATGGCAATGCGGGCAATGACAAGCTGTTCGGTCAATCGGGAAACGACACGCTGCGTGGCGGAGCCGGTGACGATTCACTGGAAGGTGGCTTGAACAATGACCTGCTGGCTGGCGAGGCGGGCAAAGACTCGTTGCTTGGCGGCTTGGGCAATGACACGCTCGGCGGTGGCGACGGCGATGATTCGCTCAACGGCAACGGTGGACCGGTCAGCCAAGTCATCAGCGGAGTCACCACATTCGACTCGGCAGACTCGCTGCTCGGTCAGGCCGGCAAGGACACGCTCAAGGGAGGCGATGGTGATGACTTGCTGCTGGCCGGGGCCGACCTCTTGAAAGATTCGCTCGACGGTGAAGGAGGAACCGGAGACCGCTTCTTCGGCGTCACGGTCGGTGCGGCGGCAAACACCGACGTGATCATCAAGTTGGCATCGGAAGTGATCGACCCAGCCTTTGAGAATCTCGTCGATTTTGAAGCACTCTTGGCCGCCCTCCCATAGAAGCGATTTTGTGTTGCTGAAAACAGGACTCACATCCTTTCGATTCCGTAAGCCAATCGTTTCAAGATTCGGGCGTCAAATCAGCGATGTTGTTACTGTGAATTCATCGTCGGCAACGGAGATCGGGCCCGTCCCATACCAAGCCGGATGAACGATTCCGACTGATCAAGCTGGTGAAGACCGTTGGATGAGTTGATGACGGCGGTCGCCCTCTCCACGTTCGATCGCTGGTGCCGCGAAGTGGATTTGGGAAAGACGAAAGCGAATCCCAATGGCGGCCAACGCAGGCCGAAATGCTCGGTTGTAGCGGCCCTGATCGTGATGCAGTCTCGGCAGAAGATTATTGGCAAAGGAGTTATGCAACGAGTTGGATGAGTGGAGACGCAGAGGATGATTTCTTTAGACTACTTGCGACTTCAGTCGAGGTGTTGGACCTCGGCATGTGTTAGGATCCGTCGCCGAAGCCAAGAAGGCGCTGATGCCAGCGCGTTCCGGCCGAGTTGAAAATTCGGAAGTCAGATCGCAAGGAGGGCAACCACAGATTTTCTGGTAGAGACTGTGTGTTCGAATGAAACGCGAGAATGAGCAGTGCCTGCCGCTGGCAATTGTGGGTGCGGGATGTCGCTTCGCCGGTGCGAACAATTTAGATGAGTTCTGGGACGGGATCCGGTCGCAGCGCTGTGCGATCAGTGAGTTGCCGGACTCGCATCTCGATCAATCGCTGCACTACGACCCTCGCAAAGGGCAACTCGGCAAGACGTATTCGCGAATCGGTGGCTTTGTCTCGTCTCAGTTGTTGTACACGGATCGTATTCCCGCGACTTCCGAATTGCTGGATATCGCTGATTCGGTCCACCTGAAGTTCCTCGACGTCGTCGTCGAAGCGATCGAACGAGCGGGTTGGGAACCGGACCATTTGCGCGGCAGCCGGACGGGTGTGTATGTTGGACATGCTCGCGGAGGCGCGCTCTGGGGAGAGATGGCTTTTGTCGGTCATGCGGAAGAATTGTTGCGGCGATTAGAACGGCTGGACTTGTGGCAGCGGCTGGATGGAGCCGTACAGCAAGAGGTCATTCGACAGACACTCGATTCGATTCGCTCACAGCATCCGCCACGCGAAATCGGATTGCGGAAAGACTTGGAGACCGGCCGCGTCGCCTCGTTGGTTGCCGAGGTTTTCGGATGCAATGGTCCCGCGGTCGCGATTGACGCGGCTTGCGCATCGGCATTTCTTGCGTTGGCACAAGCCGCCAACGCGCTCCGGCGCGGCGTCATCGAACAGGCGATCGTCGGCGGTGCATCGCACAGCAATTGGTACAGCCTCGTGATGTTTTCGCATGCGCAGGCTCTGAGTGCGACTGGCTCGTTTCCGTTCGATGAGCGTGCGGACGGCTTCGTGAGTTCGGATGGCTATGCGGCGATCCTGCTGAAGACTCTGCCCAAAGCTCTGGCTGATGGAGATCGCATTCTGGGTGTGATTCGCGGAATCGGCGTCTCGACCGACGGGCGAGGCAAGAGTCTGTGGGCTCCGCGCAAGGAAGGTCAAATCGCAGCGATGCAGCGAGCCTACGGCGACCATCTGGATGTCGAGTCGTTGGGCTACGTTGAAGCTCATGGAACTTCGACACGCGTTGGCGATGCGACCGAATTGGAGGCTGTGGCCGACGAACTCGGCCGACGCTTGCCGCCCGGCCGACGCATCCCGATCAGCAGCGTGAAGGCGAACATCGGTCACACGCGCGAGACCGCCGGTCTCGCGGGGCTACTCAAGACGCTGATGATCTTGAAGCACGGGGTCATCCCCGCTGCGACGGGTTTTGAAACTCCGAATCCAGACATTCCGTGGGGTCGGATCCCGTTCTTCGTTCCACGCGAGGAATTGGCGTGGCCAGACGAAGGTCGAGTTCGCCGCGCGGCGGTTGATGCGTTCGGAATCGGCGGCCTGAATGCGCACGTCGTCGTCGATGATCGTGTCGAGATGGCGAGCAAAACTTCTGTCTCGGTTCCTGAGAATCTGGCGGATTTAGGCACCGTTGCGGAAGACGCGGTCGCGGTGATCGGCGCGGGCGCGATCTTCCCCGGAGCGAGGACCATCGACGACTTCCGCAAGCTCATCGCTGCGGGGACTTCGGCGTGGTGCGACGTGCCGACGGATCGTTGGGACGCGGAGTTTTTTCGGCAGCTTGATCCGGAGGGCCGCAGTGGTGGCATGATTCGACGAGCCGGCTTTGTCACCGGCTTCGAGTACGATTGGCGGAAGCACCAGATTCCTCCCAAGCAAGTTGAATGCGCCGACCCGCTGCAATTCATGCTGCTGGATGCGACCGATCAGGCCATCCGCAACGCGGCGGAGAATGGATCGCGGCCGAAGTCCGAATTTCTGACGCCAGAGTTGCGGAGGCGCACTTCCATCTTGGTCGGCGCGATGATGGGCGGTGACTTCGCCATACAACTCAATCTCGCCTTGCGTATGCCAGAGATGCAACAAGCGTTACGAGGCGCACTCGCCCGAAATGGCGTCGCGACAGACGAAGCGGATGCTCTGATCACGCAATTCAGAAACGACTATTTCCAGCACAACCGCGTGCTGGAAGACGAGACCGGCAGCTACACCAGCAGCACGTTGGCATCACGATTGGCGAAGACGCTGGATGTGATGGGCGGAGCCTTGACGTTGGACGGCGGTGGCGTGTCGGCACCTGCGGCGCTCGGATGCGCGTTCGATCAGTTGTTGCAGCGGCAAGTCGATTTGGTCATTTGCGCGGCCGGACATCGCAACATGGATGTGTCCGTGTGGGATTGGATGAGTGTGCGCGGCTGGTTGCAACCCGACCCGACTGGCGGTACGCAGCAGTCGGGCGCGGTTGGAACGATCTTGGGGGAAGGAACAGGAGTCGTTCTGCTCAAGCGATTGTCGGACGCACGCCGAGACGGCGACAATGTGCTCGCGATTCTGCGCGGCTACGGAGCCTCCTTGGATCAAAATGCCGCGCGTGCCGTGGCGACGGCTGCGGAACGAGCGTTGGCGCAGGCGAGCCTCCCGGCCAAAGAGGTTGCGTACGTCGAAACAACCTCGCTCGGAATCGCTTGCTTGGATCAATCCGAAACGGAGGGATTGAACGCGGTCTTCAGCAGTGGTTCGCGGACGGAGCCTCTGCAAGTCGGCAGCATCACATCACAGATTGGCTTCGGCCAAAGCGTGGCCGGAATGGCGGGACTGTTGCGGATGGCGACCGCATTTGCTGACCGTCGATTGCCGGCAACTCTGACCTCCGAGCCAATCGTGTTGCCGAACGATTCGGTTTCGATCGCGGCTGGTCTGTCGTCACAAGCGTTGCGACCGATGGCCTATCACTGGATCGTGCAGTCGCCGCCTCGTCTTCCAACAGTAAAATCCGTGGCGACCACATGGCAGATCGCGCGGTTCGCTGCGAGTTCGGCAACGGCACTCATGGAACTTGTGTCCGCAGCGATCAGCGATTCCGAATCGGCCTGGCAATCGGCGACGCGGTCAGCCTTTTCGTCCAGCGACAAACATCGATTGGCGATCGTGGCGGAAAGTGCCACTGAGTTGCACACCAAGCTGATGCTGACTCAGTCGCAGATGGACAACCTCGCCGCGCGGCCGGCTTTGGAGGAGCAAGGCGTTTTCGTGAATGCGCTGACGGGACGGCGACCGCGCGTCGCGTTCGTGTTCTCAGGGCAAGGCTCGCAATACGCCGGCATGTTTCGAGAGTTGGTCTCGCAATCATCACTCACCGCGCGAGTGCTCGCCGAATTGGATGAACAACTTCGGTCGTTGTCGCTGCCGACCATCGCCGAACTCGCCTGGATCGGTGATGCGGAGGACTTGGGCCGGGATCTCTTTTCGACGCAGCTTTCGGTCTTGCTGGCCGACACGCTCGCGTTCCGTGTGCTGCGAGAACTCGGCCTGCGGCCAGATGTCTTCAGCGATCACAGTTATGGCGAATATGCCGCGCTGGTTGCCGCTGGTGCGTGGTCGCTCGAGACGGCCATTCAAGCGACTCGGCGACGTTGTGAGGTCATCACCGCGTGTCCGTCCGCTCGCGGCAGATTGCTCTCAACATCCGCGTCCTGGGAATTGGCCGAGCGATTTGTGCGCGAGGTCGGCGGAGAACTGTTTCTCGCAAACGGCAACGCGCCAGATCAAACGGTACTCGGCGGCCGAGAACAAGACATTGAACGCCTGGCAGCACGTCTCACTGACGCAGGTTTGCAGGCAAAGGTGATCCCAGTTCCCGCGCCGTTTCACACGCCGTTGATGGCGGAGTGTCAGCCGTTGTTCCGATCGGCCATCGCAGAACTCACGATCGGCCCGCCCACGACTCCGCTGCTCAGCAGCGTGACCAATCGTTATGTCGCCGATCCGCTCGATCTCCGCGACAATTTGGTCGAGCAGTTCGTGCGTCCGGTGCGCTTTGTCGAACTGTCGCAGCGGCTGGTCGCCGATGGCTGCGACTTGTTGATCGAAGTCGGTCCGCGTCAGATTGTCAGCCGGTTGTTGCGTCGCTGTGTTCCATCTTCGGAAGTCGCGGTCATCGCGTTCGACAATCCCAAGCGTCCGGGATTGGAGGCGTTGCTGCGCGTGCAAGCGTTGTTCGAGGTTCGCGGCGGAATTTGCGAACGTACTCGCGAAGCTGTTCAATCGACTGAGCGGACCTCCTCGGTCATCTCACGCGGCGCGATGCGCGCCTCAGAACGCCCGCCGACTCGTCCCCTCTTCTTCGACGCAACGACCGCACGTCGCGAAAAGCGAGTGCATGTGGCGGAGACAGCAGGCACGACGCCAGTTTCGTCTGTCACGGAATCAGCCAACGAAGTCGCCGATGAACTGCAAACGCTGTTGATCAACTTCGTGTGCGAGCAAACTGGTTATCCGGCCGAAATCGTCACGATGGACGCCGACCTCGAAGCAGACTTGGGGATCGACAGCATCAAGAAAGCACAGTTGCTCGGAGAACTGCGTGAGCAGTTCGTCTTTCAGCAAGCGCCCGGCAATATGTCGTTGTCGGACTTTCCAACTTTGCGGCACATTTACAACTTCCTGAAGGACAGCCCTCGGCGTAGTGGCCCGGACTCCGCCGCATCTGCGGTGCCATCCACAACCGCGCCATCGACCGTTTCGGGGCGTTCCGGTCCCTCCCAAGCGCCATCCGCAGCCGTGCATCAGCCGGCATCACGCGCGACCAATGACCGCGGACGTCACGGAGAGCGGGATATTCCCGATCGCCAAGCATGGCAACGATTGAATGTCGCGTTCTTTCGAGGCAGCCGTTACGACATCGGTCGCCTGCATGGCGAACGAGATCGTGAGGTGATTTGCAACGCCATTCAGTCTTACGCCGACTACTTTGAAGGAAAGGCGAACGAATTCAGACCTCTGGTGCAGGCGCTCGAGCGGCAACAGGAATTCATCCCACCGGATGGCTTCGAGGAATTGCGTGGCATGGCCGAAGCCTGCGACATACCAGTCTCACGGTTGGTCGCGTTCAATTTTGGATTGTGTTTCGAGCATGTCGCCGGATGCAGTCAGATTGCTATTCCCGCACGCCATAACGGTCAGCACGGTCTGATCCACGCGATCAATGAAGACCTGATCCTGGGGCTGTTGTTGGGTGACAAACTGCGGCGCGTCGTGCAAGTGCGACACCCCGATGAGGGAATCCCGCATGTGTTGTTTTCCACTTGCGGTCAACTTGGCGCGCTGAATGGTTTTAACTCAGCGGGTCTGTGCATCACGAGCACTCTGCTCTTGGATCGTTTTCAACCAGGGATGCCCACTCCCGGTTGGATTCACTCATTCGTCGTGCAGACTCTGCTGCAAACGGCCGACAATGTCGCCGATGCCGTGAGGATGCTGCGCGAGATGCGTCGCTGCGGTGCCTGGAGCTTGTGCCTCAGCGACCGCAATTCCGATCACCTGATGTATCTGGAATACGATGGCGACCAGCTTTGGGAACGCACGCCGGATGACCGCTGCTTCTTCTCGACGAACCACGCGCTGCTGGCCGAACACGTCAATCCGATCATGGAAGGTTCGCGGCATCGCTACGAACGATTGGACGAAATCTTCCAAAGCAATGGACACGACGGGCATTCGGCGGCGTTTGTGCAGTCGATTCTCAGTGACGTCTACGACCGCGAGCGCGGCAGAGTTGTGCGGCATCCGACGATGAACACGATCCGCCGCTCCGACACACAAGCCAGCATCGTCATGTGTCCCAGTTCCGATGAAGTCTGGGTCACGCAAAACTTCAAGCCCGATCCCGAAGCGCCGCGTGAATTCACGCGACTGGGGATGTCGGAGCTGTTTCAGATCGCCGCCCAACCAGAGTCGTTCGCGGAACCCGAAGAACTTGCGGACGACCCACAACAGGCTTCGCGAGTGATGCGGCGATTCGTCTTGCGAACCGGCGAACAACCGTTGCCGGACGCGGCGCTCTCGACCTGGGATCTCTATGGACCGGTCGTTGTGCTGGGCGAAGGCAAGCTGGCGACTGAGCTGACACGCCGACTGACTGCCGATGGAAAAACGGTGGCATCGCTGCCGATCACGGTTGATGCTGGTGCTGTGGTCGCCGAGTTTGAGCGGCTTTGCGCGACCGAATGTCCTCAATCGATTCTCATCGCGGACGATGTGGCCGTCGCTGAGGAGGATTCGTGTTTGTCTCGCGCGTTGACGATTTATCGCGTGCTGCAAACATGGTTGACCAAGTTGCCGGAGGATCAGCTCGCTCGTGGAACTCTGGTCGGATTGACGACGGTCGGAGCCGATTTCGGCTGGACGTCGCCGGTGCTGGATCACGCTGGTGGTGGTGTCGCTGGGCTCTGCAAGGCGATTCAGCGCGAGTTTGCCGCGTTGCGAGTGCTCGTGCTCGATGTTCCCTCTGGTGAACCGGCTCCGCTTGTCGCCGCGGCGCTGCAACGAGAACTCGACGCCGAAGCTCACGAATTGGAAGTGAGCTGGGTGCGTCAACGTCGTCGAACGGTACGGATGCTGTCGAGCCGACCGCGTCCGATTGTCGGGGCAGCGCCGCGACAAAATGGCACCTGGATCGTGACAGGCGGAGCACGCGGCATCACGTTCGCCGTCGCTCGCGAGTTGGCCAAGCGGTATCGCTTGAAATTGCATCTGGTCGGTTCGAGTCCACGTCCGCAAGTGGACGAAGCCGCGCGACAAGCGTTCGATGCGGACCCGAAGGGACTCCGCACACGCACGATCCGCGAAGCTCGGCAATCCGGTTCCGATCCGAACGTGGTCTGGAAGAATCTCGAACGCTCGCTGGAGATCGACCGCAATCTGCGAGCGTTGGAAGCGGACGGTCTCTCTGCGGCGTATCACGCCTGCGATGTTTCGGATGCAGAGGCCCTCACACAACTGCTGGACGACGTCCGACGGCTCGACGGCCCGATTCACGGTGTCTTGCATGGAGCCGGAGTTGAGGAAGGCTCGAAGTTCGCTCGCAAACGAATCGACCGAGTTGCCGCGACACTGAACGTGAAGGTCGGCGGCGCGCTGCATCTCATTCGGTTGCTGGCGAACGATCCGCTGGAGCACTTCATCGGCTTTGGTTCGATCAGTGGCCGATTCGGCAACGTGGGTCAGAGTGACTATTCGATGGCGTCCGATTGGCTGGCGAAAGTTGTCGGCCGCCTGCGAACGGAACGGCCGAGCGTTTCCGCGACGACATTTCATTGGCCGGCTTGGGACGAAGTGGGCATGGCCGCGCGGCCGGAATCGCGCGTTGTGCTCGAAGCGGCGGGCTCACGTTTCCTGCCACTCGCAGAGGGCTGCGAGTATGTCCTCGAGGAGCTTGAGGCGGGCTGTCCTGAGTCTGAAGTGCTGATCCTCGACGAACCACACCGATTCGATCTGCCCGGCCAATCGCCATCGAACGATTCGCCGACACGCGCGGCCACGGAACGTCGCGCGGTCGAATTTCCGCTCCTGAATGGCGTGCGAGAGTGTTCGACAGGCTCACTCGCGGCGGAGGCGCGATTCGATCCCGCGCGCGATGTGTTCCTCACGGAGCATCAGTTCGCGGGAGTCGCGATTCTTCCTGCGGCCGTAGGGTTGGAACTGATCGCAGAAGCGGCCAGCTTGCTGATGCGTCGCCGTCCCACTGGTCTGGCGAATGTGGAAATCGTCAACGGACTGCGATTTAGTGGCCGGCCGCAGGTGGTCCAAGTGCGAGCGGTTCGCAACGGAAGCCGCGTGGACTGCGAAATCGTCGGTGACTTCTTCAATCGCGATGGTCGCCTCGTCGATCCGCAGCGAGTCTTCCTTCATGGCACCGTTCTGTTCGAGACGGAGCCTCTGACGGTGACGACGCTCGCGGCACCGATGACCGACCACTGGAAGAAGACGAAGTATCTTACGTTTCCTGAATCGCTCGCTCTGACATCGATGTTTCACGGCCCGGTGCTCCAGTGCATGCACGAAGCTGTGCCGCATGGAGATCTGTGGTTCAGCCGGATGGGGACGTCGGTACAAACTGCTCTGCGTGGCTCGCGATCTGGTTCACGCTGGCTTCTGCCCAGCATTTTGCTCGATGGTTGCTTCCAATTAGCAGCGCTCGCTCGCCGTATCGACTACGGTTATGAGCTGTCGCTGCCTCTTAGTCTGGCGGCGTTGCACTGGAGCCGCCTGCCTGTCGATGGCGAAGAATGTGTCGGCCGCGCTCGCTTGATCGAACGCGATGAACGTGACGCCGTGTTTGCCATCGAACTGGCGACGACCGACGGCCAAGTGCTGCTGGAACTCGATCACTATCGCACGGTCGCTCCCGCCGGGTCCGAGATCACTTCAAACGAACCGGCCACCAAGCCCAACGCGTCGAAGATGGCTCCCGAACGTGCCACCGTGGCTGGGCGGGAGGGATGATGATCGTCCTTCGACAAACGATTTCTGAAGCACTTGCGGAGTTCGCCGAGAAGTCGCTTGCGGATTGGCTCACCGAATCGGAGCGTTTCGAGTTGACCGCTTGGCGAGAGGGGACACGCGCGCGGCAATGGCTTGCGGGCCGCTGGTTGGCAAAGCGAGAACTTGCGGCTTTGACCGCAGCGGTATCACTGGAAATTGACATCGCGTCGCGAGACACGTTTGGCCGCTCGATCGCGCCGCGCGTCTGTGTGCGTGGCCGGACTTGGCCTGGTGCGTTGTCGATCAGTCATGCGGGCGAGCATGTTGCCATTGCGATCGACTCGCGGCCCGGACATCGCGTCGGCGTTGATGTGGTCGCGATCCAAGACCAAGCCGCTTGGAACAACGCTGCGTTGGCGACGTGGTTCTCGGACGACGAGCAGGCATGGATTCGGGCCGGCGAGAACCCTGCTCGCCAAGCCGCCCAGCTATGGGCTGTCAAAGAAGCGTCCTACAAGGCATCGCAACGTGGAGAATCGTTTATCCCAACCGATTGGCCTTCGCTGAAATATCTGACGGAGAAGACTTCTTCACGGCTGGAGCTTGCGGAACTCGACGATGCGGTGATCGCTGCCGTCGCACCTTCCAACACGACGAGACCATTCGCATGATCGACTTAACCGGCAAAGTGGCATTGGTGACGGGCAGTTCGCGCGGCATCGGCCGAGCATGTGCGTTGCGGCTGGCGGAAGCCGGCGCGGATGTCGTCATCAACTATCTGACGTCACGCACGGCGGCGGAGGAAGTGGCCGAGGAGATTGCCTCGCTGGGCTGCCAAGTGGCCGTCGTGAAGGCGGACGTCAGCGAGCAGAACGACGTCCTGACCATGATCGACTTTGTGCGTGAGCAATTCGGCCGGTTGGACATCCTGGTAAGCAATGCGGCATCTGGTGGTTTTCGGCCGCTCCTCTCGACAACTCGCAAGCACCTTGAAAACTCACTGAGCATCAATGTGCTACCCCTGCTGCATCTGGTTCAAGCCGCGATGCCGCTGCTGGAACGCGGTCCGCAGGACGACCGCTCAAAGGTGATCGCGCTCTCCAGCCACGGCTCACACCGCGCGCTGCCAATGTACGCGACGATCGGCACCTCGAAGGCCGCGCTCGAAAGTTTGGTGCGGCATCTCGCGTTGGAAATCGGACAGCGCGGAGTCAACGTCAATGTTGTCCAAGCCGGATTGGTACTGACGGACTCGTACGAACTGATGCCGCACAAGGATCAAATTTTGGAAAAGAATCAGGCGAAAAACCTGATTGGCGAGCGTCTGCTACAACCCACGGACGTCGCCGATGCAGTCCTCTATCTCAGCTCGCCAATGAGCGATCTGGTGCAAGGTCAAACCTTGGTCATCGACGCCGGCGCGTCGATTCTGGTGTGATGTGCGCGCTGTTTAACGAATGTGTCAGACCACTCCTGTCGAGTTCCTGATGGAAGAAAACGTACCGTCTCGAACGAGACCGCTTCCGTTTGGTCGCCATAGGGCTGAGCCTATTTTGGGTTACTCCCAGAAGACAGGACCATGATGACGCCACAGCAAATGCGTGAAATTCTGGAACAGTCGTTGTCGGATCGGCGGCTGTCGCGAACCGAAAAGTCCGTGTTGAATCAACACCTGGAGGACGCGGCGGCTGATACGGAACAGTTGGCTCACTTTCGCCGACTGGCATTCCATCTGGCCAGGGAGGCAATCGACGCCACGAATGGGACGATGGTTGTCGAGTGGCTGGAAGAGGTCACCAAAGTCTTTCAACCAACAACGGGCAATGAAAACGAGATGGCTGAGGCATGGTTTAGTCCTCACGGCGATTGTCCTCAGCGGATTCGGAGTCTGCTGACTCAAGCGAAACAGACGGTCGATATTTGCGTCTTCACGATCACCGACGACCGGCTGACTTCCGCTGTGTTGGAGGCTCACGGTCGGGGAGTCCGGGTCCGAATCGTCACCGATAACGACAAAGCGGCTGACCTCGGATCAGATGCGGATCGTTTTCTTCGAGCGGGTATCGAACTGCGAGTGGATCGCACGGAGTATCACATGCACCACAAGTTCGCGGTGTTTGATAACGCGGTGCTGCTCAACGGCAGCTACAACTGGACGCGCGGTGCCGCTGCCAACAACGAAGAGAATTTCATCGTCACCAACAACCGTCGCCTGGTGACCATCTTCTCAAAGACATTTGAAGAGTTGTGGCAGCAGTTCAAGGCGTGACCAGTCGAGTTCGCGCGAAGGTCAGCGAGCATCGCGGTTCTCGCAGAAGGGGCAGGTGGCTGCGGCGGTGTGACGGAGTGACTCGGCCAGGCAGATACCGCGGGTCAATGTCAGCAGACCGGTCGCGAGCAGGCACCACGCGGCGACTCGGAAGAGCCGGCGGCGAAAGGTGAGATTCGCGACGATCGGCGTCAGGCCGAAGGCGATCATCAGCGGAACCGTGCCGGAGCCGAAGGCGAGCATCGTGGCCGAACCGCGCCAAACCGAACCGGTTTGTGCCGCGAGGCTCAAAAAGGCATAGACCAAGCCGCACGGCAACCAACCGGTCACCAAACCCGCGACGAAGATCGGAAGTTGCCGATTGCTGCTCAGCAACGTCGAAAAGCCGTTGCGCCACGGGCATGAATGCGTCGCACGACGAAGCCGCGCGGGCCAACAGCCGATCGCTTTGAACCCTTCGGCCAGCAGCAACACTCCAGCCAGCAGAGCGAGAATCGCTTGGCCGTATTCCACGGCAGGCAATGCCTTCGAGAACCGTGCTCCGAGACCCGCCGCGATCCCGCCCGCCAAGCCGTAGGTACTCAGCCGCCCGGCGGAGTAGATCAACTGCCTCGCCAGATTTGATCTTCCGGATGTTGCCGCACTCCCCACCGTCAGCGCGAAGCCGCCACACATACCCACGCAATGGGCAGAGCCGAGCAGTCCGCCCGCGAAGATCATCGGCCAAGTCAGAGTGTCGAGTACGGTCACGGAAGTTTCCTCAAGCCAATCGAGAGGACTGGCGGACAACGACGCTGCTGCTGACCACCATCAGCAGCGCGGCAATGATCGGGTTCAACCAGCCGGCCGCCGCCAGGAGAACTCCGATCGCGTTGTATCCGAACGACCAAAACAGATTGCGGCGGATCGTGCTGGCCGTGCGTCGCGCGAGACCGATTGCCCACGGCAACAGAGCCAGATCGTTGTTCAGCAGACAGACGGCCGCGGCGTCGCGAGAAACATCGGTGCCCGCTCCCAGCGACACGCCGACGTGCGCGGCAGTGATCGCTCCGGCGTCGTTGACTCCATCGCCAACCATACCGACAGGCCCGTGTGACTCTCGCTGTCGAACGAACTCGGCTTTTGGGTCTGGCAAGAGTTCCGCGTGGACGGGAACGCCGAGTTCCTCCGCGAGTCGTTGACCGCGACGGCCGTGATCACCGGTCAGCACGGTGACGGGCATCTCTTCGCGACGACACCACTCAAGCAATTCGCACGCGGAGGGACGCAAGGCTTCCTCGAAGACAAACGCCCCGCGCACGCGGCCGGACCAACCGACCAGCGTCAACGGCTCACCACGTTCGATGGCCGCACCGATTTCCGTTCGCAGCGTGTCGCTGATCTCGAATCCGCACTGCTCGACCAATCGCAGATTGCCGAGCAACACGACATCTGCGTGAGCTTGAGGGCGATCTGAAACGGTCTGCGCGTTGCGTCGAGCAACGGTCGCCGTCGAACTCATCGAGGTACGGATCGCTGCCGCTTGCCGGAGGAACTCCGGAACGGGATTGCTCCAGCGACCGATGACGCCCAATCCGGACAGAGCGCGGATGTCGGTCAGCATGTCGGGCTTTGCCTCGTTCGCGGCAGGATTCCATTCAAGAATCGCTCGCGAAAACGAATGCGTCGAGGAACCCGCAAGAGCTTGGCTGACCGCGACCACGTCGGACTTGGAGGTCTCCTCCTCGATCAGGACTCGCGCGACGCGAGCCTCGCCGGTGGTCAGAGTGCCGGTCTTGTCGAGGCACAACTCGCGAATCTCGGCGAGCCGCTCGATGGCTTCGCCGTGACGAAACAGGACTCCGCGCTTTGCGGCGTGCCCGATCGCCGTCCAGACCGCCAGCGGCGTCGCCAGACTCAGACTGCATGGGCAGGCGATCAACACGACCGCCAACGCGCTCATCACGCCCTGCTCGAAAGACGACCGCTCGGCGTGAACGGCGAACGTGATCAGCGCGACCAACGCGATGACCGGAAAGAACCAGCTCGACACGCGGTCGCTCAGCCGTTGATACGGTCCCTGTGATTCGCGTGCGGATCGAACGGCAGCGATCAAGCGAGCAATCGCTGTTTGCGACGGAGCGGCCGTGACCGACAGTCGCACGTCGCCGTCGAGATTCAGCGTTCCGGCGAACAGTCGATCGCTGCGAAGTTTGGTGATCGACCAACTCTCGCCCGTGAGGATCTGCTCATCCACGCTGACTGCGGCCGAGAGCAACACCCCATCCGCCGGGAAGCGTTCGCCAGGGAGCACTCGCACGACGGCTGGCGGGACAAGTTCCGCCAGCGGGATCGAGCATTCGCGGCCATCGTCTGCAATCAATCGGACTCGCTCCGGCAGCAGACGCTCCAATTCGTCGAGAGCTTGAGTGGCCTTGAGCTTGCTGGTCGCCTCCAGCCAGCGGCCCAGCGTGACCGTCACCAGGATCACGCAGCCGACCTCGAAATAGACGTCGCCATCGCCTCGCACGACCGAAGTTGCCGAATACCCGAATGCCGCGAGCACTCCGCTCATCAGCAACAAGTCGGTCGAGAGTCGGCCTCGTCGCAGGTCGCTGATCGCGTTGCTCAACAAGGGGCCGCCAAGCAGCAACAACACCGGCAGCGAGAATAACAGGCCCAGCCAACGCAGCAGTTCTGAATAGCTGACCGCCAGCGTTTCGTGGCTCTCGCCGTACACGGCATCGGTCCACAACGCCATCGTGAAGCAGACGACGTTGAGCGTGAAGAAGATTGCCAGACCGAGCTTCGTCAGTGCCCAAACGGCCGCACCGGATTCGCCTCTCGCGCCCGTCACCTCCGAGGCGAACTGGCAGCCGTAGCAGCAAAACAGTTGCTCATCGGCGGCGGGTTCATGTCGCCAAGAACGCCCAACCGGCAGGCCGCAATACGAGCAAGTGTGAGACATGACGGTGCGTGAGTTGTTCCCTCTCCCTTTGGGAG
>CAZILR010000032.1:15583-17611 GCA_964539995.1 uncultured Planctomyces sp. | reverse complement strand
GAAAACAAACGGGATTCGTTCGACGTTCGGCTTTCCTGTCGCGGAGCGACAGGGCTACTTTTGAAAAAAATCACAGTCTCGGAGCGATGACGACTACGTTGACGCGGCTGGCAGCGTAATGACGATTTCTGTCCCTTCGGATCGCGACTCGTTGACGGCAATCGTGCCGTTATGTTCTTCGATGATCCGTTTGCTGATCGCCATGCCGAGTCCGGTGCCGGTGGGTTTCGTCGTGAAAAACGGCTCGAAGATCTTTTGCCGTTGTTCGGAGGACATGCCGGGGCCGTTGTCGGTGATGGAAAGCTGCCAGACCGGACGGCCATCGAGCATGGCCTGTTTCCAAGTGACTTCGATGCGCACCGGATCGGCGCACGCCGCCAGCGAGTTCTCAAAGATATTGCGGAAGACTTGTTCGAGGCGGCTGGCATCCACCGAACAGCGTGGAGACGTGCCAGACTTGGGAAGCTTGAACGAGACTTTGCGGCCTTGTCGCGTCCAGACGAGGTTCTCCCAAGTTTCATCGAGCACGTTGCGGAGATCGTGCTCGGCACGTTGCAGTTTGATCGGTGCCGCGTAGTTGCGAACTTCCTCGAATAATTCGTGCAGTTTCTTTTGAGCCTTCTGCACGCGCGCGACCAAGTCCAGCGAGTCCTGCTGCCCTTGCAGGTTGAGGCTGAGCATTTCCAAACAGGCTTCGCTGCGTTGCAGCGCGTTGCGGCTTTCGTGGACCAGGCCGGTCATCATTTCGCCGATGGCCGCGAGCCGTTCCGCTTGCAACATGCGGGTATTCGCGGCCTTCAACGCGAGTTCCGCTCGCCGCTTCTCGGAAAGTTGCCGCAACCGAGCACGCAGCGTGTCGGGATCGACCGGCTTGATGAGGTAATCGGATGCTCCGTTGCGCAAAGCGGCGACGGCTCCGGTCAAATCCTCGTAACCGGTGACGATCACGACGGCCGACTGAGGGGCAAGCTGCCGTAGTTGCGGCAAGAAGTTTTCGGAGTTTCCGTCTGGAAGTTTGCGATCGAGCACAATCGCGAAGTATTCGTCCCACCGCGCTTCGCGCTGCGCCTGGCCGAAGGTCTCGGCCGCCTGCACGCGGTAGCCGTCCATTTCCAAAATGTCGATCAAATTGCCGCGTGTATCGGGATCGTCTTCCACGATTAGCAGCGATAACGGCCCCACTACGTCGTGATCGTGGGTCTCGACTGAATCTTGAGGCATGAAGCAAATCCGTGGCGAAGGAGCCAGCTACCGAGTCGTCCAGTTTTGCAGCGTATCGAGAAAGCCGTCGATATCGAGCGGCTTGTAGAAAAAGACGTCCACGCCGTGAAGCATATTTTTCTCTAAGCGTTGACTCAGTTCGTGGCGATGCCCGGTCAGCAGCACGGTTCTCGACTGCGGATGCTGGCTGTGAATCTCTTCCAAGAACTTCAGTCCATCGGCATCCGGAAGTTGCCAATCGACCAGCACGATGGGGAACTCTTGGCGGTTCATTTGCTGAGCCGCTTCATGGGCCGATCCTGCGATACCGACTCGAAACGATCGCTCCCGCAGCACGTCTTTCAAGCTGGCACAGAATTCGGAATCGTCATCGACGATCAGAAGGAGCGGTTGTTCTGCCGCCTCAGAGATCAAGGGTAGCAACGCCGGGACATCGACCGGCTTTGGCAGGATGCGCCACACGCCGAGTTGTTTGGCTCGTTCACGCGTCTCGGAATCCGCGAAGCCGGTAATCAGGATCGCAACGGTGGACGCTGAGCGACGTTTCAGCTCGCGATAGAGTTGCAGGCCATCCATGCCGGGCATTTTCAAATCGAGCAGCACGATGTCGAAGGCGTGCTCCTCCAGCGCATGCAGGGCCGCCGCGGCATCGGATGCGGTTTGTACATCGTAGCCGATGTCCGACAGGATGTCCGACAGATTGGCGCAGGTGTCGAGGTCATCATCGACAACCAACAAACGAGTCGGCCGTTGAGGCGTCGCGGCAGGGGTGTTCATAGCGGGATGATCTTCTTGGACGAGTCGTCT